>CBFCYQ010000151.1:0-7277 GCA_965602205.1 uncultured bacterium
ACAAAAGGCCGGGCCGGGTCGGACTCGTTGTTGGTCAGGACCAGGGCGATCTCCTCGGTGGTCAGCAGAACTACCGAACCGGCCGGGAAGATGCCGATGATATCGTTGAATATCTTGAGCAGGAACGGGTCGAACTTCACGTTCATCTGATAATGCATCTTCTTGAGAACCTTGTCCGGGGGGATGGCCTTTTTCAGGTACACCCGCCCCGAGGAGAGAGCGTCAAAAGTGTCGACGATGGATATGATTTTCGAGAAAAGGTTCACGGGCCGCTTCTCTTCACGGAGAGCCGGGTAGCCGGTGAAATCACGATTTACGTGGTGCTCGAAGGCACCTCTGGCCGCCCTCGCCGTATGGACGTCGAGCTTCATGTTTCTCAGAATCGTCTTGGCCCCCAGCAGAGGATGCTGCTGCATCTGGATCCAGTCGTTCTCGTCATAGGCGTCGGGTTTTTTTATCAGGTCCGAAGGCAGTTTTACCTTGCCGACGTCATGAAACAGGGCCGTGAAACCCAACTGTGACAACCTGGCCCGGTCCAGGTTAAGCCGCACCCCCAGAGTCAGGGCGTACACGCAGACGTTGGTGGAGTGGGCGTAGGTGTAATCGTCATAGTCCTTGATGGTACTCAATTCCAGCAGCGATGATTCGTCGCGGGTTATATGGTCAATCAGCGAATGTACGACGCGTTTGGTCCGGGAGATGTTTATGGCGCGGTCCTCGGCCGTATTGACAACGACATCCTCGACGACCGCCAGGGCTTTGAAAAAGGTCGAGCGGGCGGCGGTGCGGAACTGGCGGCGGACTTCCTCGGGAATTCCGAGTCGGCCGGTGTCCACCTCCTTGGCGGAGAGCAACTTGACGGCCATGAGCCGGTGACTTGTGAGGCTTTCGGAGAGACTTTCGACGTTCTCACGGGTCGGTTTTACCGAAGAAATGAACTTGATAAAGCGCTCGATTTCTTCGGCCGTGATATCGGTTGAGAACTCGACGCCGCCCAGGCCCAGGGCACGCCATTCCGCCGCGATGGCGCCCGCGCCCGACAAGCCTCGGTCATCGAAGCGTACCATCCGATCGTCGATAAAATAGCGACCGGAGTAGACCTTGATCGTTACCTGGCCGGATTGCAGCGAGAGGCTCTTTAATTGGTCGTAAAAGGCGGCGATCTGTTTTCTAAAAGCCCGGTTGCTCGATTCGACGATGCGAGCGTTCTTGTACAGGACGAAGAAGGCGTTCAGCAGCTTTGCCTCTTTCTTGCCGGCAAGTACCCGGCCAACGGCGTCACTGACCTGCATCTCCATTAGTCGCCTCCGTAGATTATCTCCCGGCGCCGTCGCAACGCGCTGCCGGCTTGTCTTTTGATGTCGGGTCTCCAGTTGCGGCTGAGTCGCAACAGTGTTTTCTCACCCTTCTCGCTACGATTGTGGGAGAGCGCCTCAAAAGCCGCCGTGCGGAAGTCGCTCAGCAGCCTCTCGCGGAAAAGGTTCGGCCGGAGAATAAGCTGAGAGAGAAACGGCACCGCTGCCTCCCCGCCCAGTATCGAGTAGGCCTTTAGAAGTGCGATCCGGTCGGGCTGGTCGAGGCTGGCAAAACTTTCCTCGCCAATCGCCGCCTGCACGGCCTCGAAGGCCGGCCGGCCGCGACGCGCGATGATGGAATTGACGGCCTCGGTCCGGATCTGCGAGTCCCGGTCTTTAACCGCCGCGGTCAGCAACTCCAGGGCACGGTCGTTCGGGCATTCTTTCAGGTCCTGCACCAGGGCCATGCGTACTCTCTCATCCTCGTGGTCCATCGTCCGCTTGAGCAATTCCAGGGCCCGGTCGTTGCCTATCCGCGCCAGGATGGATATGGAATTGCGTACCACGTACCACCTTTTGTCGAAGATGCCCCTGGAGACCATTTCCAGGTTGTCCCGGCCTTTTTTAGTCAGGAAGTCGCACAGGGCGTCGCGGTGCGAGCGGTGCTCAAAGTCACCCAAAAGATCGGTTATTCCGCTCAGAGCCTGCCAGTCGAAGTTATCCAGATATCGAGTCAATTCCCTGATGCCTGTTTCCGGATGCTTGTTCAGCCCTTCAGCCAGTGCCTTCAGCCGGTCGCGGCTGCCGGCCGTGACGGAGGCGTCCCTGAGTCTGTCCGCCCAACGGGGCTTATCCGACCTGATGCGACTTTCCAATTCGATGATATGTTGCAGAAGATGCCCGGATTGGATCAGCTTGCCCGCCAGCAGAAACTCGTTGAGGACTTTCTCGCAGATTGTCGCCGCCTCGGAGAAGCCGCGGAAATCGACCTCCTGATGGAGAATCTCCTTCAACAAGGCTTGCGTGGAATCATAAATGTCGAACTGGGCGTCCTCGGCACACAGTTGCGCCGTGACTTCTTCCTCCTCCTCGGAAAGTCTGAACTCGTCGTTGAGGATAATGGTCGTATCGGGACCGCGGGACGAGCCTACGGGGAGATCGTCCAGGCCCATAGCCGCGGCCGCCTCTTTCGTTCTCGCGGCAATATCGTCCATCCCATCGACGTCAAAAACCGAAAGGGGTCTTTGGCCGGGAACAGCCACGGATGGCATGCCGCCGCCAGCCATCGGGCTGCCGCTTAACGGAACATCCCTGCCCGGCGGTTCCGGCTCACCGAGATCAATCTCTGAAGATTCGGCAAAGTGGTCAAAAATCGCAGCATAGTTCTCGACCTCGTCGGTACCGAACACGACTCGCCGGTCATGACCGGAATCTTCGTTGTCCATAAAGGCCTGGATATTGAACGAACCGTCGTACTGGGACAATACAATGTCCTCAATGGTGCCAAAGGTAAAGTTGCTGACTCCCGACTCCCAGATCATGGCAGCCAGGTCGAGAGATTTGTCCGGGCAATTGATGTACTTCTTTATGACGTCGAGGAGAACGTAAACTTCATTGACGTCGAGGCCGTCTTTGAAGGTGAAGTCGGTGATTCCGGTCTCGAAGAAAATAGCGGCCAGACGGTCTTCGCTGCCCCTGTCTTCGTAAACGACTTCGCTTTCATACTTCAGCAGATCCTTTTCGACATTGATAGCAATGTCGCCGTACTCTTCCGAAAGGCTTTCCAGCCGTTCGGCAAACGACTGTTTGAGCGATTGCGGCAGCGGGTTGTCCTCAGGGTACATCGAGACGACCTTGATGACCTTGAGCAGGTCCTTGAGAATGAAACGAACATCTTTTATCAAGGCCTGTCTTTTGTCGACATTCAAGTTCATTGGTTCTCTCCTGAAGATTATAGATATATGTCGGCAGTCCGATGGCATGTCTTAACACGTTGTAGGACATAAAAATAGCCCGCCTGATGGCGGGCTATATAATAGGTTGCGGGAAGCGGACTTATAATCGCTCGATCTTATTGCGGTGCTTCTTTACCGTCTTGGTGGCGTTGCGGCTGTCGAAAACAGCCCTGGCATTATCTACGATCCACTGGTAATCGTAGTCGCCGTGGTCGGTCAAAATCACCACCAGGTCAACTTTGCCGACCAAATCCCGTGTAAGTCTGCTCGACTTGTGCTTGATGTCGTTCCATTTGAAGGTGGGGACGTAGGGATCGTTGTAGTAGACCCTGGCACCTTTGTCCTCCAGCAGTTTGATGACGTCAAGCGCGGGGGATTCCCGCATGTCCTTGATGTTGCGCTTGTAGGCCACCCCCAGGGCCAGAATCGAAGATTTGTTGAGTGAACGCGCAAATCGTTTGTTGAGCATGGACGTTATCCGTGCAACCACGTACTCGGGCATGTGGCTGTTGATGTCACCGGCCAGTTCGATGAACCGGGCATAATAATTCAGCGATTTCAGTTTCCAGGACAGATAGTGCGGGTCAATCGGAATACAGTGGCCGCCCAGTCCGGGACCCGGGTAAAAGGGCATGAAGCCGAACGGTTTACTTGCCGCCGCATCGATAATCTCCCAGACATCAAGCCCCAGCCGGTCGCACATGAGGGCCACCTCGTTAACCAGGCCGATGTTTACTGAGCGGAAGGTGTTTTCCAGCAACTTGACCATCTCCGCCGCCTGCGTTGACGATACGGCGTGGATATTGGGGATGGTCTGCTCGTAGAAGATTTTCGCTACCTGCGTGCAGGCCGGTGTTATGCCGCCGACGACACGAGGAGTATTCTTGGTCGTATAAGTGGCATTGCCGGGATCGACCCGCTCGGGGGAAAAAGCCAGAAAGAAATCGACGCCGACCTTCATACTGCACTCTTCGAGGATGGGGAGTATCAGGTCTTCGGTGGTGCCGGGATAGGTGGTGGATTCGAGGACAACCAGGGTACCCTTCTTGATATGCTGCTTGACCTTGTTGACAGCACTAAGAATATAGCTGACATCGGGGTCCTTGGTCTTGGACAAAGGCGTGGGTACACAGATCGATATAGTGTCCATCTTCTTCAGTAGTTTTGAGTCGGCCGTGGCCCGGAAATTTCCCGAGGCCACCATTTTCTTTACCTCGGCATCCCCAACATCATCAATATCGGACCGGCCGGCGTTGAGAAGTTTGACTTTGTCTTTGGAGATGTCAAAGCCGGTCACTTTGAACCCGGCGGTGGCCAGCTCGACTGATAGCGGCAGGCCGACATAACCCAGGCCGATGACTCCGACGTTGGCGCTGCGATCTATGATTTTGGCGATAAGTTCACTGTTGGTCCTGGTTTTCTTTCTGCTCTTTGTTGCCATATCAAATATCTCCTGATCCTCACTACACTTGTCTCTTGAGGATTTTCTCTCTCCAGTAATTCAATGTATCCTTTAGGGTGATATTAAGACTATATCGGGCGGCATAGCCCAGTTCTTGAACCGCGCGACGGTTGTCTCCGCGGAGGGAAGGTATGTCGTTCTTCCGGAGGCGGTTTCTGTCTACTTTAACCGATATCCGCGCCGTTGACATCTTTACCAGCCTGTCCAGAACGTGTTGGATAGATACCGTCCGTCCGGTACACAGATGGTAGGCCTGTCCTTCTCTGCCTTTTTCGGCCAGTAGCCGGTAGCCGGTAACGATGTCACGGACGTCCGAAAGGTCACGCCTGGCCGACAGATCGCCGACCTTCAGTTGAGGTCGCTGGCGTCCGGCCTCTATCATGGCGATTTGCCGGGCGAATGAGGGTATAACGAAATTATCATCCTGTCGCGGCCCGCTGTGATTAAAAGCTCGGGCAATGGCAACCGGCAGACCATAACGACGGAAATGATACAGGCAGGCATGTTCGGCCATGGCCTTCGATATCCCGTACGGCGAAACCGGGTTGAAGGGTTGAGACTCACTGAGCAGTTTTGTCTTCGGGGTGAATATTCCATAGGTGTCGCAGGAGCTGACGAAGACAAACTTCTTTAGTCTTTTCAGGTCCAGCGAGGCCGCCAGCACGTTCAGGGTCCCGTCGAAGTTGATCTTATAGGTCAGGCGTTCCAGTTGGAAGGATCGGCCGACCGAAGCTATGGCGGCGAGGTGAAAAATGTAATCGGGTCGGAAAGCCTTCAAGATCTCCCGGCACTTTTTCTCGTTCAGAATGTCAAGTCTGACCAGGGACAGATGTTTTTTGATGTCTTGCAGATTGGCGGTCGACTCTCCCGGATAGAGGGCCCCAGCTATCTTGTAGCCGCAGTCGAGCAGTTGTTCGGCAAGGTGCGAGCCTGCAAAGCCGCCAATGCCGGTAATGAAGGCAAGGGGTTTTCTCATACGATTACTTGGGGGAAAGTCTCTGAATGTCGGCATCCACCATCATTTTGACCAGTTCCTCGAAGGTCACTGTCGGCTCCCAGCCAAGTTTGTCCCTGGCAAAGGCGGGGTCGCCCTGTAGCAGGTCTACTTCGGCGGGCCGGACGAACCTGGGGTCGGTCACCACGTACTTCTTGTAGTCAAGCCCAAAGTGTCCAAAGGCCAGCGTGACGAATTCCTCGACCGAGTGCGTCTCACCGGTGGCGATAACGAAATTGTCGGGCTCGTCTTGCTGCAGCATCAGCCACATGGCCCGGACGTAGTCACCGGCGAAGCCCCAGTCGCGCTTGGCGTCAAGGTTTCCCAGGGCCAGTTTGTCGGCCAGTCCCAGTTTTATCTTAGCCGCCCCATAGGTTATCTTGCGGGTAACGAACTCACGGCCGCGGCGGGGGGATTCATGGTTGAACAGGATACCCGACGAGGCATGGATGCCGTAACTCTCGCGGTAATTGACTGTTATCCAGTGCCCGTACACTTTGGCAATGCCGTATGGCGAACGCGGGTAGAACGGCGTCTTCTCGGTCTGGGGTACCTCTTGCACTTTGCCGAACATTTCCGAAGAAGAGGCCTGGTAAAATTTGATTTTCCTGTCGACCAGCTTGATCGCCTCGAGCATCTTCGTCACGCCAAGGGCGTCGAACTCGCCGGTCAGCACGGGCTGCCTCCAACTGGCCGGAACGAAAGACTGTGCCGCCAGGTTGTATACCTCATGGGGCCGGTGCTGGTCTACCATATTGATAATTGACAACTGGTCGAGCAAGTCAGCCTGCACCAGCGTGATTCTGTCCTTGATGTGGTTGATCCGCTCGAACGACTCGGTTGATGACCGCCGCACCATGCCAACCACTTCGTAGCCCTTTTCGAGAAGCAACTCCGCGAGATAGGAGCCGTCCTGTCCGGTAATTCCCGTGATAAGAGCACGCATGTTATAGATCCCCAAAAAACGGTTGTGAAAACAAGTTCTCTTCCGTATCAATTATGGCGTCAGCCCGTTATACAGACTTTGAATATATGACCATCGCGCAAACGGGTCAACAGAATTAACCCGGTGGCGGTGTCAGGTCGCGACTCCGGGGGCTGGCAAATCGCAGGTTTATACATAGGAACGATGCGAAAATCTATATTATCAGCACTGGCTCTTTTACTGATCGGTCCGGTGGCCGACACTGTAGCTATTGAGGCAAAAAAAAGAGGAGTCAACGTGACCAGTGGCGAGATTTCGGCTGATTCACTGCTGCAGGAAGCCGATGCAGCGTTTAAGGCTCAGCATCACAGCAAAGCTCTTGAACAATATCAGGAGGCGTTAAAGGCGGCCCGCGGCGAGTTCAACAATTCCATTGAAGTGGAGGCGCTCGCTCAAATAGCGCGGGCCTGCCTGGTTCTGGGCAATCGTGAGGAAGGCTGGCTCAGCCTTACCGATGCCGAGGCCAAAGCTACCGACAGCGATCCCATGGGCTGGTCGCGCTACCTGAGCGTCAAAGGCCGCTACCAGTGGAAGGACGGTGATCTTAAAGCTGCGGCCAAGACCTTTGATGCCATGTACACTTACT
>CBFCYQ010000152.1:0-7260 GCA_965602205.1 uncultured bacterium
ATCTTTATGCGGAAGGCGGGACTCGAACCCGCACGAGTTGCCTCACTACCCCCTCAAGATAGCGTGTCTACCTGTTTCACCACTTCCGCATCACTATCTATCGCGAAGCGAATCAGTTCCCGCTCGTGTCCCTGGGAGCGGTCTCTTCTCCGCCCAAAATATCGTCGATACTGATGTCACCGGCGGCCGCGGAATCGGTGGGCAGCGCCTGCTGCTGTTGCTGCTGCTGCATCGCCCGGTCCCGCTCCTCCTGCGCTCTTCTGGTGACAACGGACTCACTTGTGGTCGGCTCCGCCGCACTGCCGGTGCGGATACCCCGGTTGCTGGCTGACATATATGCCAGCGCGCCGCAGTTCAGCATAAACAGGACAGCCAGAACCGTGGTTGCCCTGGACAGAAAGGAGGCTGCCCCACGGCCGCCGAAAACCGCACCGGAGATGCCGCTACCGCCGAAGGCCGAACCGGCCAGCCCCTCACCTTTACTCGACTGCATCAGAACCACCAGGACCAATGCAAAACACACCAGCACATGAAATACCAACCAAATCGTAAACAAGAATAGTTCCTCCGTCTAAGCCGCATTAATAATAGCTGTAAAATCTCCAGCCTTCAGCGAGGCGCCCCCGACAAGGGCACCGTCGATATCAGGCTGCGAAAGCAGGCCATCCGCATTGTCCGGCTTCACTGAGCCACCATACAATATCGGCAATGTCCTGGCCGCTTTCGTATCCATCCCGGCGACCCGCTCCCGGATAAACTGGTGAACCGCCTGGGCCATTTCGGGAGTGGCCGTTTTGCCGGTCCCGATCGCCCAAACAGGCTCATAAGCAACGACCGATTTACTGATCAAATCGGCCGACAATCCCAGAAGCGTACCGTCGATCTGAGCGCCGACAACCGTCTGAGTCTGACCGGCTTCGCGTTGCTGCAGTGTCTCACCGACACAAATGATCGGGGTCAGTCCGGCCTCTAAGGCCGCTTTTGCCTTGACGTTAACCAGCTTGTCGGTTTCGCCGTGGTACTGCCGCCGCTCAGAGTGTCCCAATATAACATAGACCACTCCGGCTGTCAATAGCATGTCGGCTGAGATTTCGCCGGTGTAGGCCCCTTTGGGATGCTCCGACATATCCTGGGCACCCACAGCAATAGAGCTCCCCTTGGTAAGTTGAACCGCCAGGGGCAGCGAGGTATACGGCGGGCAGACGATAACCTTCACATTATCGTTGTTGAATCCTTCCGAGACCAGGGCCTTCAGCAGGCTCTCGGTTTCGGCCAGGTTGCCATTCATCTTCCAGTTACCGGCAATTATTTTCAGGCGCATGTCAGATTCAATCCCCTCTGGCGGCGTCGGTCAGAGCCTCGACCCCGGGCAGGGGTTTACCCTCGAGAAACTCAAGCGACGCTCCGCCGCCGGTTGATATATGAGTTAACTGTTCTTCCAGTCCGGCCTGGCCCACCGCCGCCGCAGAATCGCCGCCTCCGATAATGGTTACGGCCCCGTGCCCGGTCAGTTCGGCCAGGAATCTGGCGACTGCAAAAGTGCCCTCGGCGAACGGCCGGGATTCAAACACCCCCATCGGACCGTTCCAAACGACCGTCTTCGCATCCGCGAGGGCTTCGGAGAACAACTTCAGGCTGGCCGGGCCAATATCGAGTCCCTTCATTCCATCCGGGATACTGTCGATCGGCACGATTTCGGTCCGGGCATCATCGGAGATATCAGCGGCAACAACAGCATCGGTAGGGAAAATCAATCGCGCCTTGGATTCTTTCATCTTTGCGATAATTTCACCGGCAAGAGCGACTTTATCCTCTTCAAGCAGTGAGTCACCTATTTTGTAGCCCATCGCTTTGGCGAACGTGAACACCATGCCGCCGCCGATCAGCAGAATATCGACCTTGTTCATCAGGTTGGTAATGACGTCAATCTTCCCCGATATCTTGGCGCCGCCGAGAATGGCTGCAAAAGGCCGTTTCGGATCGGAGAGGGCACGACCAAGATACTTTAACTCCTTCTCCATCAGAAAGCCGGCGACCGCCTTCGGGAAGTATCGGGTCACCCCCTCGGTAGAGGCGTGGGCGCGGTGAGCGGAGCCGAAAGCATCGTTGACGTAGATGTCCGCCAGCGCGGCCAACTGCTTTGCGAATTCCGGGTCGTTCCTGGTTTCCTCGGCGTGAAAACGAAGGTTCTCCAGCAGAAGACAATCACCGGGTGCCAGCCTGGCGGCTTTCTCGGCCACGGCCGGACCGATGCAATCGTCGGCGAACAGTACGTCCCGGCCCAGCAACTCCGCAAGCCGGATTGCCACCGGTTTGAGTGACATTTCCGGCAGACGTTGCCCCTTGGGCCGGCCCAGGTGCGAGCAGGCGATGACCACACCGCCATCATCCATTATTTTCCTGAGGGTTGGCAGAGCGCCGCGTATTCGGCGGTCATCGGTGATGTTCTGATTGCTGTCGAGCGGAACATTGAAATCCACGCGCACAAGCGCTTTGTGGCCGCCGAAATCTACATCAGCAACGGTCAACTTGTTCATGCGATTGCCTGCCGCTAAAGCATCATCTTAATCATGTCAACCATGCGGACAGAGAAGCCCCATTCGTTGTCGTACCATGCAAATACTTTGGCCAGGTTCCCCTGGGCGTTGGTGAGCAGGGAGTCAAAGACACAACCGTGGGGGTTGCCAATGACGTCGATGGAGACAATCGGGTCCTCGCAGTATTCCAGGGTGATAGACATCGGCTTGCTGCCGGCGGCCTTTTTCATGGCGGCGTTGATCTCCTCGGCGGTGGTCTCCTTCTCCAGGATAACCGCCAGGTCCACCAGTGAAGCGTCACTGGTGGGGACGCGAATGGCACACCCGTCCATCTTACCCTTCAGTTCCGGGATAACTTCCGAGATGGCCTTGGCCGCACCGGTGGTGGTGGGAATCATCGAAACAGCCGCAGCGCGGGCGCGTCGCAGGTCTTTGTGCGGGAAATCGAGAATGCGCTGATCATTGGTGTAAGCGTGGATGGTGGTCATAAACCCCTTGACGATGCCAAAATTATCCATCAACACCTTGGCCATCGGCGCCAGGCAGTTGGTGGTGCAGGAGCCAATCGAGATTACGTCGTGCTTGGCTTTGTTATACTGGTCGGTGTTAATGCCCGGTATAAAGGTACCATCATGGCCCTTAGCGGGCGCCGAGATCAAGACCTTTTTGGCGCCGGCCTTTATGTGCATCATGGCCTGCTCTTTGGTCCGGAAAATGCCGGTGCACTCCAGCACGATATCCACTCCCTGCGCTTTCCAGGGCAGTTTGCTGGGATCCTTCTCGGCGGTGACGGGGATTTTTTTGCCGTCGATAATGAGGTCGTTACCCTGGTAAGTTACCTCCCCGGGGTAGCGACCATGAATGGAATCGTACTTCAACAGGTAGGCAAGAGTCTTAGCATCGGTCAGATCGTTAATGGCGACGAACTCGAGGTCGGTACCACGAGCAGCCTTAAAAACCAGCCTCCCGATTCTTCCAAATCCGTTGACTGCGACTTTCATCAATGATATCCTCCTATTGGGCAGTTACTTCTTCCCTGAAAATAATAGATATTTTACTCCTACCGCAACAGTAAAGGCGCTGTAATCCGATACGGCTACCAGATTATCGGGATATTTTATGGGCATGTACTTGATATCGAGGTCCAGGGCGATCGTCTGGGTGATCGGCCAGTCCACGCCGCCGCCAAGGGCGTATGACAGCTTGGTGCTAGACTCTTCCTCGAATCCGGAATAGTAGTACGAGGCCGTCGTAAACTGCACATTGCGCCGTCCGTAGAAGACGCCGCCGCCGGCGGACAGGTATGGCTGCCATTTCAAGTTAAGGCCGCCCAAGGGGTAGAACTTGACCCTGAGTAGCAGAGGGTACACCATAAGGTTGCCGATATCCGTCAGATCGCGTTCGTTGAGAGTCACCGAGCCGCGATTCACAATGCCAAACGAAAACTCACCCATCAGCTGGCGAAACAGCCTTAGAGCGCCGTAGGCCTCGAAATAGAAGTTGGCCTCGCCGATGCTGGTCCTGAAAGAGAATTCGCCGGAAGAACCATCGGCGGGCGGTGTGTCGCCCTGGTTGCTCCAGATCCCTAACCTTATGCCGGCCTGATGTTTGGTTCCGAATGTCTGGGCGGGGGTGGGGCCGGTATCAACGGCTCGAGCGAGCGGAAAAAGTAGTAAGGCAACCGCGAGGGCAGACAGTACACTCCTGGCATTAGCCAAAAAACACCTCAGCAATTTCATAAAACTCCTGATCAACTATCTTGACATTTTTCATAGCATCCACCAGAGGGGTGGCGACGATTTTGTTGCCGCGGAGGGCCGTCATTTTGCCGTACTGCTTCTTATGTACCAACTCGATGGCACGAATACCATAGCGAGTCGAAAGCACGCGGTCGTACGCCGTGGGTGTGCCGCCGCGCTGGATGTGCCCCAGGATGACGTTGCGGCACTCAAAGCCGGTGCGCTCTTCAATCGCCAGTGACAGGGCATAAGCGATACCGCCCAGTCGAATGTGGCCGAAAGCGTCCTTCTTGTTATCCTGGGCCATGGCTATACCGCGCCCCTTTTCATTAAGCAGTTTGGCGCCCTCGGCTACCACAATTACGGAGAACTCCTCACCGCGGGCGTGACGCTTGACAATACTGGTAACAAGTCTGTCTATGTCGACCGGGTATTCGGGTACGAGTATCATATGCGCGCCGCCGGCTATGCCGGATTTGACGGCAATCCATCCGGCGTGGCGACCCATGACTTCCACCAGGATCACGCGGTTGTGGGCCTCCGCGGTGGAGCGAACCCTGTCGATAGCTTCCGTGGCGATCTGTACCGCCGTGTCAAAACCGAATGTCTGATCGGTCCCGCTGACGTCGTTGTCGATCGTTTTGGGAACGCCGACAATATGCACGCCGGCCTGACTCAGTTTGGCGGCCACACCGAGAGTGTCCTCGCCGCCGATTGCGATAATAGCATCAAGCCGGTACCTCTCGATGTTTTTCCTTACTTTCTTAAGACCGTCCTTGATCTTAAACGGATTAGTTCGCGAAGTTTTGAGGATTGTCCCGCCACGACCGAGAATTTCCTGTACATCCTCAATCGCCAGTGGCGCCACGCGGCCACCGTTGAGCAGCCCCTTCCAACCCTCGTAAATCCCGAAAACATTGTAGTTGTAATGGTTGATGCCCTTGTAGGTGATTGCCCTGATAACAGCATTCAGTCCGGGGCAGTCGCCGCCTCCGGTAAGTACTCCGACATTCATAGTAATTTCTAAGCGCCTCCTTAACGTCGTCAAATATAGTTACAGCGATAATCGTGTCAACTGTCGGCAGCCGATTATCCGGTCTTCACCTGAGCCATGTAATCCGGGCAAAGACATTACGCCTTAATCACTTATCGGCATCGTAGAGAATTAGTCTACTGTTGCGGTAATCAAATAGCACTCTAAATTTCTCCAGAACCAGATTGCCTATACTGCCGGCCAACTCTTCGGAGCCGCTGATGCCGGGGGCTTGCTCGGGCAAGACTACTCGCAGAGACTGGATCAAAACATCGCCAATTTCAAACGTTGCGGCAAAAGCCGTTTTCCCCGGAAGCGCCCCCCCGATCCCGCCAAAAAGTCCCGGGTTGTCCGCAACATTGTCCAGCCTTTCTTCAAGTCTGTTCTTCTCCACAAAACTTCGGTGAAGAATCAAACCATAGGGATTGCCCAGATCGATAATGAAATCACCGGCCATTCCGACAAGATTCCCCCTGATTGTCGGCACCTGCATGATCAGCCGGAAGACTATCTCGGCGCCGCTGTCCGGGGGAGTGAACCGGTCGGGATTAAAGACGGTCAGAGTCGAGTTGCTGTAGTCTACCATAACCGGGAAGCGGGAGAGAAAGTCATAGCCGAGCAAACCACCAACATGGCCGCCGGATGTCTGGGGGTTATCCAGAGTACTCAGATCGAGCAGGCCTGCCACCTGGCGGTACAAGGTTAGGTCACCGACCGCCACTGAATCGCACTTGACGAGTTGGATCTCATCGTAGCCTCCCAGACCCTTTGTCGGTATCGTTCCCACTCCAGGCAAGTTCAAACCTTCAAAGTCCGCCTTGTCCAGTATGTTGACCGAGGCGCCGGAGTCGAGTATAAATCTTGTCTTTTTGGAGCCGTTAACCGTAGCTGTCAGCCGGAGGTGACCGGAGGAGTAATCGACCGGAATCGAGACCTTATCCATTCCCGAAGGAAAGTGATAGTCGGCCGCACCCGCGACAGGCATCGCAAAGATCGATGGCGACACCGGTTCGTTCAATTCTATCTTGTCGACGGCGAAAGTCGAGCTCAGCGGGACCCCTTCGACAGTGTTGGTTGTCGTGCGCGTGAAGAGGATGTTGCCGACGGTATCAAAGCTCTCGCTGTATGCGATGGATTTCATGTTGTCAACCAACGACACGGTAGCCCTTTTCAGGCCGGTTTCAGCGTCAAAATAAGCCCACACGGTATCGGTGTTGAGAGGAAAGAACACTACTTCATGGCACCGCGCGCCCGCGAACGTTGTTTCGCCCCGGTACTCGGCAGAACCTTCCAGCTTTTCAGTGAGGAAAGAAAACGATTCGAAATAAAGGGTGGCCAGCAGCTCCCTTTTTTCGAAGCCGGATAGTTCGGTAACCTGACCGTTGTGGTCCCTCTGCCACGCCGTCCGGCCGTCGTAAGCCTGCACCTGGTTGAAGTCCTTTATGTCCAATTCGAGATAGAACAAGTCCGGGGCCATGTAGATTTCTTTGAATCTGCCCTTCATGTCATTGATTCTGACATTTCCTTCAACCGCGTAACCGGTCAGGTTACTTATGGCCCTATAGGCAGGCGTCCCGCCCACGGACTTTATCAGAAGTGAGTCAAGATCGAACCCGTGCAGAGAACCCGCCGACAGAGAACAGGCTATAAGAGACGCCAATAATCGCATAATCATCGTTTCTTCCTGTCTAGTTGAACCGCGAAACCAGTAAGATGTTCAATATTTGGCGGGTGCGGAAGGATAAAAAACACTGCCCCCGCCAGATCTGGCTCAGTAAATGGGGTATAAAAAAAACCGGGTCGAGGCAGACCCGGTTAAAATTTCGAGGCAAGATCAGTTGCTGATATACTTACCCAGAATCTTGCCCATCCGGGAGCTCATCCGTGAATTGGGGTACACTTCGGTAGCCCCGGCTACTTTGGCCGCTTTCATCTGGTCCTTCAAGACGTG
>CBFCYQ010000153.1:0-7225 GCA_965602205.1 uncultured bacterium
CCGATCGCGGAGATCGGCCGGCTGTGTCGCAACAGGGATATCCCTTTCGTCATCGACGTTTCGCAGACAGCCGGGAAAATCCCCATCGACATGGAGAAGATGAATATTGACGTAGTAGCCTTTACGGGTCACAAGTCACTGATGGGCCCGATGGGCATCGGGGGGCTGTGCGTCAGGGAAGGCATCGATATCCGTCACACGCGGGCGGGCGGAACGGGTGTCCGATCGGCGGTGCGGACGCACCTGGACGAGTACCCCTACCGGCTCGAATATGGCACGGCCAATCTTCCGGGCATAGCCGGTCTCAACGCCGGCATAAAGTGGCTGGCGAAAAAGGGCATTGCGAATATCCACGATTTAGAGAAAAAGCTGCTGCGTCAACTGCGCGATGGTCTGAAGGATATCGAGGGCGTCAGTCTCTACTGCCAGGACGACCTGACCGACCATATCGGGGTGCTGGCATTCAACGTCGACGGTGTCGAGGCCCTGCATGTCGGCACGATGCTGGATGTGGATTTCAACATTGCCAGCCGTACCGGCCTGCACTGTGCTCCCCTGGTGCACGTCCAGTTGGGGACGGACAAGATTCACGGTACCGTGCGTTTCGGTATCGGCCCCTTCAATACCGAAGAAGATATCAATACTACTGTAGAGGCAGTGCGCGAGATAGTCCTGACGACGAAACACATCGGCGCGCGCAAATCATAGCGGCCCTTTAAACCGCTCTTAGCGGTTTGGAATCACCAGGGCGTCGGCGACAATCTCCGAAACCGTCTTGACCTGGACACCCAGCTTATATTCCCGGTTGAGTTCACTTAGTTGATCGATGCAGTTGTGGCAGGGGGCGACAATGATTTTAGCCCCGGTTTTTCTAATCTGGTCAGCCTTGATACGCCCGGCCTTGAGCCTTCTGTCGGCATAGCGGGTCATGGAAAGCTGGCCGCCGCCGCCGCCGCAGCAGTAGTTTTTTTCACGGTTGGGGGTCATCTCGACAAAGTTGCTGACGGCTCTCTTCAGAATAAAGCGCTGGTCTTCGACGATTCCCCCGAGCCTCACCAGGTTGCAGGGGTCGTGGAGGGTCAGCGGCTCGGTGATGCGTGAGGGATCGAGACTGATGCGGCCCTGCCGGATATAGTCGGCTATCACCTGGATGATACTTGTGACGTCGATACCGGAACTGGCGCTGAGCCAATCCGGGGCTTCCCAGCGATTGGAATTGAAGCCGTGGCCGCATTCGCCGAGGACAAGCGTTGCCGCGCCCAGCTTTTTGGCGGTGGTCAGCAGGCGGCCGGAAAGGGTTCCGCCGATCTCGTCGTCGCCGCTGAACAGGGCGTAGTTGGTGACGTCGTAGTAATCACTCGAAAGAGTCCAGCTCTCGCCGGCGGCATAGAATATTTTGGCGGTGGCCAGGAGGGAGAGAGGGAAGAATTTCGGTTCGCGGGGATTCACGGTATAGAGAATGCCGGCGTCTTGACGATCAAGGGGTAGTTCGGCATTCGAGTCGCCGACCTCCTGGGCCAACTCTTCCTGCAGCCAACCGACCGTGTCGAGCCACTCTTCTTTCGGAATGCCCATATTGTTGCCTTTCTCAAGGGCGGCCAGGACGGTCGACTGCAGTTCGGGGGGCACCAGGCCGATAGAAGCCAGGGCGGTGCGGCCGATGCGGATGATGCGGCTGACATCAAGTCCAATGGAACAGTTGAGCGAGCAGCGACCACAGAGGGTGCATCTTCCGTAAAGGGCGTCAATCCACTCCCGTGCCATCCGGGGGTCAAGGGGCTGCGCCCCGTTCAAAGCGGGGAGAATACGACCCATGAGGGTGAAGTGTTTTCTGAAGACGCTCATCAGAAGATTCAGCTTGAAGGCCGGGAGTGATTCTGTCTCCCCGGTGCTCAAGTAATAGTGGCAAGATTCGGCGCAGAGGCCGCAGTGAACGCAGGAGTTGAGATGCGCCGCCGTGCGGTGGTCGACTTTCTCTCGAAACACCTGCAGGGCTCTTTGGATTTCCCCGGCGTCCAGATTGCTGATTTTTTGCTCGTATGAGTCATTGTTGTTAGTGGTGCCGGTCATGGTCTATATCTCCGGATGGTGGTGCGGCAAGACGCCCCGGCGGCCGAAGAAAGTGCCGAAGAGAATCCGCGTGTAAAAGAAAAAGAAGCAGTGTCGGATTTTGCCGGCCGGGATGTAGAGAAACAGGATGATGGCGGTGATAAAGAAGTACGGCTGAATACTGTCGAACAGAGTGACAGCGAAGGCCGCCGCCAGAAACAGGTCGACGAGCACGTTGGCCAAGAAATCGTCGGGGCAGCTTATGGCCCTCATGCCCGAAACGGCAAACCTTTTGGCCAGCAGCCCCAGGCCGGAGACGAGACCGGCGAGGATTACCAGGCGTAATATTTTCAGGATTGTCGACGACAACGTGAGCGGCGCGAGGTGAACGACCAGAAGTGCAATGGCACCGAAAATGGCGGCATGGTAGACGATGCCGGCCGTAAAGGTGGGCAGATGCTTGGCGGCACTTTCCTTTTCCCAGGGCATCATTCCCTGACCGAAGGCATAGAGCAGGCCACGTGCGGTGTTGCCCTGCGCCCGGCTGTAGGATGGTTTTCGGCCAAAGGCGAGGGTTCGGGTGATCAGAATCGCCAGGGAGACGAAGGCGATGGCGAGTGAGGCCATAACGGCAACGGGGAGTACTTTCAGGAGCATTTTACTCTAAACGCAGCCGTCGGGTTTTGGCAGGCCGGCAATCTTACAGGCCCCTTTGGCGGGCCCGGAGGGGAAAAGCTCGTAAATTTGTCTCAGTTGCAGTCCGGTGGTCTTGCAGATGGAGCGGACCATTGGCGCGAGATTGGTTTGAAGATAGTGTTCACGGATAAAGTCTATGACCGCCCAGTGCTCCTCGGTCAGGCTTTCCAGGCCTTCTTCAGATGCTGCCAGGCACTTGGCCACGGCCTTGTCCCAGTTCCGGGGGTCAACCAGGAATCCTTCTTCATTCAATTCCAAATTCGAGCCGTTGACTTCTATAAAAGACATTCACAGGTCCTCCTTCAGGGTTTGCCAAAGAATATAGTATACCCATCGCCGTAGCCCAAGGGGAAACTTGGATAGCCGGAGGAGGCGCGAGGGGACGGCGAAAACCGTCGCTCGATTTGAATTGCCGTATCTTTCGGCAAAACATATATTTAACAGTAGTCAACCGCCCCTTTGCTAAAGAAATATGGGGTAAAACCGATAACCATTAAAGTATGGATCAGGATTTCCTAATACAGGATATTAAGCGCGACGAAACGCAAAGAGAGGCCAACAAGGTCCTGAACAGGCGGGAACGCAAACCCCTGTGGCGAGAGTACCTTGAAACGGCCATCATCGCGTTGGTCGCCGCCGTTTTGTTGCGGATATTCGTGGTGTCCGCCTTCCGGGTGAGTTCCGCGTCGATGGAAGACGCTCTCTTTGAGGGCGATTATATTTTCGTCAACAAGCTTGCCTATGAGTACGGAGGCGAACCGCAGGTTGGGGATATCGTGGTATTCAAGTATCCCAATAACCCGACCAAAACGTATATCAAGCGCATAGTGGCTCTGCCCGGTGAGAGCGTCCAGGTTGCCGACAAGGTCGTTTATGTCAATGACGAGGTTGCCGAAATACCGATCTGGGTGAAAAACACCGATCAGCGCATCATTCCCGGGGACCTGTCGTTTCGCGACAATTTCGGGCCTTACCTGACGCCGCCCGACGAGTACTTCGTGATGGGTGACAACCGCGATGACAGTCGTGACAGTCGATTCTGGGGTACGGTGCCGACGGAAAACATCCTCGGCAAGGCGGTGTTCGTGTACTGGTCCTGGCAGCCCGATCCTGATGCTCCCACGTGGGAGTTCCCGTACGTTATCAGCGCGGTTCAGTGGCTTGGCCATGCTTTGTACAACTTCCCGAGCCATATCCGCTGGAGCCGGCTGGGTTCTGCTCTGTAAACATGCCCTTTGGATTATACGTCCATTTTCCTTTTTGCCGAAATCATTGCGCCTACTGTGATTTCTACAAAGAGCTGTACGATCCGGACCAGGAGAGGCGATTTTATCAGGCCCTGACCCGGGAAACCGAGCTTGCGGCCCAGGACCACGCAGGCGGCGACAGAACTGTTTCCACGATATTCATCGGCGGCGGCACCCCTTCGCTGACGGCCACGGAGCTTTTGTCCCGATGGCTGGACCGTTTGAAGAGCCTCTTTGAGGTACCGCCCGGCATAGAATTCAGCATCGAGTGCAACCCGGAGTCGGTCAATCTGGAGAACCTGGAGATATTCCGGGACCTCGGGATCAACCGTCCGGTTTTCGGGATCCAGTCATTCAATCGTGACCTGCTCAAGGTGCTGGACCGGCGCCACCTGCCTCATCACAGTTACCGCGCCATATACTACGCCAATGCCCTGGGATTCGTCAACTTCGGTTGCGATGTGATTTTCGGTTTCCCCGGTCAGTCCAGCCGCATGCTGGCAGCCGATCTCGAACAGGTGATCGAGTTGTCCCCGCCCCATATTTCGTTTTACCAGCTTACGGTCGAGCCCGGGACGTTTCTGCACAGCCAGGTAAGCTCGGGAGTTCTTGAAATGCCGTCGTCGGACATGATGCATACCCTCTATAAGCTCGGCTGCGACCAGATGGCCGAGGCGGAATATGAGCGCTACGAAGTATCCTCGTTCGCGAGGGAAGGTTGTGAGTGTATCCATAACCTTGCCTATTGGGAAGGCGCCGACTACCTGGGACTGGGACCATCGGCCCATTCCTTCATCGGCGGTCGGCGGTTTGCCAATGCCGCCGGAATTGCCGAATACATCGATGCCCTTGAAAGCGGTCGGCGACCATGGACAATTGACGAGTCGGGTGCCAAAGAGCGTGCCGCCGAGGCCATCATGCTGGGGTTGCGCATCAGTCGCGGGATCAGCCGTGAGCGGTTCGCGGCGCGGTTTGACCGCCGCCTGGAGGAATACCTTGATTCCAACCAGTATCATATTCTGATTGAGTCGGGTCATCTTATCCCGGAGAGGGGCCGCCTGCGTTTGTCCGATGAGGGGATTTTCCTGGCCGACGAAATCACCGCCCGCCTGCTCAAGTGATCGGTCCCGACTGAAGACGGCCGGTGACAAGACTCGGAAAAATACCGAAACCACCACAGCGGCATTTTCGTAAAGATATTAAACAGAGATTTGAATCCGGGAGACGTCAATGAAAAAATATGCTATCCGCTTAATCGCCGTGCTGATCGCTCTGCTGGCTGTGTCCGTGTCGTCGGTCGCGGCCGACGGTGTTCTCGATTGCCTTTTTGGCAAGAGAGGTATTGAGGGTTCCGGCGACATGGTAACCGAAGCCCGGAACGTCAAAGCCTTCAATAGAATCGTCTCGACAGGATCGAGTGACATCTACGTTTCAGTCGGCGGTGAGCAGAAGGTCGAGGTAACGTACGACGATAATCTCATCGATATGGTCCGCACCGAAGTGAGGGGCAACAAGCTCAAAATCTACATCAAGGGTTCGCACTCGTCGCGGCACAGCAGCCGCATCGACATTACAGTGCCGGAGTTGGAAGAAGTGCGGTGCACCGGCTCCGGCGATATCGAGGTGGTCGACCTCGGCCAGGATTTCTTTGCCTACAAGCTCTCCGGCTCGGGTGACTTCAGAGCCGCCGGCCACGTAACCGAATTGGAACTGACATTGTCCGGCTCCGGCGATATAGACACGCGTGACCTGGTCGCCGAAGAGGCTTATTGCACCATCAGCGGCTCCGGCAGGATTCGCGTGGCGGCCACCGAGGTTTTTGACGGTACGGTCTCGGGCAGCGGTGATATCTACTATTACGGTAAACCGGAGAGCGTATCGCGGCATATCACGGGATCGGGGAGAATAAAAAGACGATGACAGAGGGGCGGCATAAATAGGGCGGATCTTGCAGCGCGTGGAGTATTGTGAGACCCTCCGGGCCGGTACATGAGTACCGGCCTTTATTATGTCCGGCTGCCGTCATTTGCCGCGGGCTATCTGATCAGCAGCATCTTGAGCGAAGACCTGGATTCTCCAGAATAGATCGTAAAGAAATAGACTCCCGATGATACTGGCTGACCTCGGTCATCGAGACCGGACCAGCGGATACTGTGGATCCCTGGCGGCAGGACCCCCTCCCCGAGTGTCGCGACCCTCTGTCCCAGGACGTTGTTTACGCTCAGACCAAGATAGGCCGGCAACGGTAGACTTAGCGCGATGGTTGTGGAAGTATTGAACGGATTCGGGTAATTCTGGCTGATGAAGAAATCGGTTGGCGCGGGTCTCTCGGGAACGGTAACGTCCGTGGGTGTGCAGCCCACGCCGAGAGCGCCCACCAGGACGCCGCAGTCGTTGTTCTCGGCAGCGCAGGGAGAAACCGAAGATATCTGGAGATTGCCCGCCTCAGGTTCACAGAACAGCGGGTCGGCGGACATGTTGCCGTTGGCGCCGGCCTGGTCCTCGATAGTCGTCCAATCGCCGCCGGCATTGCCGTAGACATCACAGCAAGTGAGCACGGGCTGACTGGTGGCCTCGTAGGCGTCAATGGCTGCTCCACCCGTCGAAAAGGCCACGATGCAATCGATCAACTGCGGCGAGCCGCCGGCAATACAAAAGATGGTTGCCCCGCTCGGGGCCGAGTTGCCGTAGAGAGTACAGTGGCTCAAGACGGGCGCACAGCTCTTGCAGCGCATGGCGCCGCCGCTGACGAGGGCCGTGTTCTCGCTGAAGATACAGTTGGTGATCCGCGGTGAGGATGACTGACAGTAGATGGCCGCTCCCATGCCGTTATAGCCGCCGCGAATAGTAAAGCCGTCAATAAGGGTGCCTTCATCCTCGCCCCGCGTGATGTAAAAGCCGTTGTGGAAATCAGTCGCACTGCCGCCGCAATCTATGGTGGTATACAGCGGACCGTTCCGGGAGCGGACGGTGATGCTTTTACCGTTAAGATCGATATCACGGTTGCCATCGCCGGTATAGATACCGTCGGCCACTATGACCGAATGGTGGTTGTCGGCTTCGTTTACGGCGTGCTGAATGGTCGCGAAGGGATGTTGTGGGCTGCCGTCGCCGGTTTCGTCGTTGCCGGTAGTCGCCACATACCACGAGAATGCGCAGGCTGCCGGGCCGACCGCCAACACCAGACAGATTGTCGTTAGAACGACGCTTAATCGGACAATTGGCCGCATTTT
>CBFCYQ010000154.1:0-7224 GCA_965602205.1 uncultured bacterium
GGCGGTGAAAGGCGACCGGGTAGTAAATGTCACTTCCGATGCCGGCCTCCTGCAGCGCCGTCCGTAACTCGTCCCGGGCGGGTACGGCTATCGTGTACTGGTTGTAGATATGAAAAGTGCTGTAATCCTTCACCACCGGCGTCCGCAGCCCGGGCAGTCCCGCGAAGGCCTCGTCATAAACACGCGCGTGCTCGATTCGCTTTCGGGACCACTCTTCCAAATGCGGCAGCTTCACCAGCAGAATCGCCGCCTGCATCGTGTCCAGACGCGAGTTGTAGCCGACTACCCGATGATAGTACTTGGGCTTGGCGCCATGAACGCGAAGAATGCGGCACAGCTCATAAAGCTCATCCGAGTCCGTCGTGATCATCCCCGCGTCGCCCGCCGCACCCAGGTTCTTCGTCGGGTAAAACGAAAAACATCCCAGGTCGCCGAGGGCTCCGGCCCGACGATCTTTGTAGCCGGCCCCGATCGCCTGCGCGGCATCTTCTATCACTTTCAGGTTGTGCCGGCCGGCTATCTCCATTATGGCATCCATGTCCGCCACCTGCCCGAACAGGTGCACCGGCATGATGGCTTTTGTCCTGGGGGTTATCGCCGCTTCGATAAGATTGGGGTCGATGTTGTAGCTGTCGGGCTCGATATCCACGAAAACCGGCTTCGCGCCCAGACGGGCGACCACCCCGGCCGTGGAAAAAAAAGAAAAATCGGTCGTGATGACCTCGTCGCCTTCAGCCACTCCCGCCGCCCTCAAAGCCAGCAGGAGAGCATCGGTACCCGAGGCCACTCCCAGGGCGTGCTTCACGCCGCACAGCGCGGCCACCTCTTTCTCGAGTTGCGCCACCTCCGGCCCAAGTATGAACTTTCCGTGCGTGAGAACTCTCACCACCGCGCCATCCAACTCATCTTTCAGATAGGCGTATTGACGAGATAAATCGAGAAACGGCACCGCCATCGAAAAGCTCCTATACGTCTTCCCAGCCCTGGTTTTCCAGGAGCTGTTCGACCGGTACGTCCCCGAACACCTTCGCCGGAACGCCGGCTATGATCTTTCCGGCCGGCGCGTCGCTGGTAACCAGCGCCGAGGCCGCGACCAGGCAGTCCTGGCCGATGACTTTTCCCGGAAGTATCGTGGCGTTGACCCCGATACGGGCTCCCTTTTTGAGCGTGACGCCTTTGAAGTGCTTGAACCGTTCCTTGGTTCGGCCGACAAAATTGTCGTTGGAGGTTGCGACGCAGGGCGCCACGAAGACCCGGTCCTCCAACTCCGAGTATGCCGTGATGTAAACATTGGTCTCAAGCTTACAGTACCTCCCTATTTTACAATAGTTCTCAATTGCGACACCGCGTCCCACGATGGTGCCCTTGCCTATTGTCACATTCTCCCGCACCGACGAAAGGTCCGCCACCAGGACTTTCTCCGCCAGTTGGGCTCCCCGGTAAATCACAGCGTGAGTGCCGATAATGCTGTCAGCTCCAATTGCGGTGGGCGGCAGTTCCTCCTCTTTCGTCACCGCCGAAATCGCGGCCTTCATCGGCCGCTTACCGATCACCGCCCCGTCATCGATGCGCACCCGCTCCCCTATCACCGTGTCGGCGTGGATAATCACGTGATGGCCGATCTGGCATCCCTGGCCAATCTCGACGTTATCGCCGACCCGGCAAAACTCTCCGAGGCTGGCTCCGGCCCCCACCGTCGCCGAAGGAGCTATTACGGATGTCGTCATGTTTCGAATCCCATCTTGTTTCCCGGCGGCACCGCTGCCACGCGGCGACTGCACGAAAAAAACCTATTTCATCTTCCTTATACCCGGCAGCCAGCCGAGGTAAGCATGAATAAACAGCAGGGCTCTTCGGTAATCTTCCGGCCTCTGCTCCTTCAGACGCGCCAGGTACTCCAGGCACGCCGCCAGCAGAACCGAGAAAATGGCCGCCAGGACAAAAGTACTGACCACGATAAATGCCCGGCGCGGACGGTGGCGCAGCTCCGGCGGCCGCGCCTCTTCCAGAACCGCAATCGTCGACGAACGGTCGTTTTCCTGAATCTTGGCCTGCTCGAGTTGCCTCAGCAGAAGATTGTAAAGTGACTCATTAACCCGCACCCGGCTGTAAAGAACCTCGTATTGCCCCTTGAGAGCCGGGATAGAGGCAACCGGCAGGGAGAAAAACGAACTGTCGGGATTTTCCTGCTCCAGCTGCTGAATCTGTCCCGACACGATCTCGCGGCGGCGGCGCAACTCCTGCAACTCGGTATTGTCTTTGCCAAGACGCTGCTCCTTCATCTTGAGGTCAAGCTCTATCTTGGCCAGCGACACTTTTAGGCTGATCGCCTGTTCGATGGCCAATCTTGTCTGCTGATCGAAGTCGATGGTTCGATTTTCCATCTGGAATGCCTGCAGGTGGTCACGGGCAGTGTCGAGCTCGGCCTGGACCTGGTCTAACCGCTCCTGGAGAAATTCCCTGTTCGACCGCGCCCGGCCCGAGACAATCTCCCGATTCATCCGTTCCAACTCTACCACGAAAGCGTTGGCCAGGTCCGCCGCCACCTTCGCATCACGGTCCTCGACGCCAATCGCCAGCAGCCCTTCCTCGGTAACTCTGAAATCCGAGTGCGCCATCAGCGCCTCGTAAGCTGCGAACGAACTTGAGACATCGTAACGCGCTTTGAGGTCAAAACGGTCAATCAGCGTATCGGCAATGCCGCGGCCGCGGAGCATGCGCGCATAAATGTGCGTCGGGGTTACCCGGCTCGGCAAGCTCAGCCCCTCCGTCACCGAAACGGCCTCGGCCAGGCGGGATAATTCCGGTATCGCCGTGGTAATGTCCTTCGGCGGCAGTAGCAGAACCGTCGACCGGTACCACTTCGGCAGCAGCAGCGCGATGACGATCGACACCAGTGTCGCCAGCACCACCATCCCCACAATCAGGCCGCGTCGTTTGGCGACAAACTCCAGAAAAAGCCAGAGGTTATTCGATCTTGTTTCGCTCAACGCAGTTCCTCCCGCCTCTCAACTATGATGACCTCCCCGTCATGGATCTTCACGGCAGACGAATGAACGGCCGTGGTCCTGGCCACCCGATCGAACTTCTGTATGTTCTGCCGGTCCGCACTGGGAGTAAAACCACCGGCGGCGATGATGTAGTACAGGGCATCCTTGCCTTTAACGTACGGAAACAGACCGGGGTTAATGACCTCTCCTTGAACCTTGACAAAGCCCGTCTGAAGTGGCACAAAGATGGAATCGAACGGCTTTATCAAAAAAGCGGCCGGACCGTCCGGCGAAACCGCAACATTGGCAATAGGATAACTCAAATCGGTCGGATTGCCCCATTCATCTATATCAGCCTTTCTGAAAACGGCGGTCTGTTCCACCGCGGCCCGATCCGCGAAGCCACCGGCCGTATCCAGAAGCCCGCGTAACGTCATCTCTGCCCAATAACCGTAGATGCCGGGTTTCTCGACGGCCCCGAACACCGACACGAAGGTCGACTCCGGCGTCGCCTCCAGGGCCGGCACAAAAATAACATCGCCCGGCCGAAGCTCTGACTTGTTGCCGTTCCTGAACGACATCACCTCAATCCCGGCGGTATCGGCGCGCCTGGTGAAACCACCGGCCAGCGCCACCAGCAGTTCCAAATCATCCCCGGCCAGCAACTCGATCTCCCTGGGGTCATTGACTTCGCCGACCACCTGCACCACGCTGTCCGACCTGTACGGCACGTGAATCCGGCGACCGGCATAAAGGCAGGGATTGTATGCGTTATCCCCGGTGATAATCGCCCGATCGAGATCGACCGTGATCTCCCGGGGACCTCCGGCAAACGTGATGCCGCGCCGACAACCATCGGCGGCGACACCTCCCGCCTCCTCCAGTAATTCCGATACTCTCTGGCAACTCGCGCCCGAATACAGCCCCGGCTCGCGAACGGCTCCCGTGACGTTGATGGAGACCTGGCGGGGTTTCGTGATCGAAACCGCAATCTGGTCGACGTTGTAAAGCTTCTTCAACGAATCGACCAGAATCCGGCGCGCCGTCGTCAGCGTCGCGGCCGAAAGGTCAATGATGCCCAGCGTCGCGTCTACAATTCTGCCCTCGACGTTGACCGCCAATGTCAGTGAATCGATCTTGGTTTTTATGAACGTGACTGTCAGCATATCGCCCGGCCGAATCAGATAAATATCCGGGTCAATCGGTTGATCAAACGCCGGTTCCGTGCCCGGCGATGCGGACACAATACCGGCCAGAAATATCGCCGCAATCGACAATAGTGTCCTCAAATAATGCTCCGTTCAAGAAATCCTTGCAGGATTTTCATCAGGTGCCCACAATAGTCAACCAACAACCGAATGTCAACTTCTAACGGATATCGCGCCGCCATCAGGGCCGCCGCCTACAGTTTTCGCCGCCACCATAAGGCCCCGGCCAGGCTCAGCACCGAAATGAAGAGCCCCGTATAAAAATACGGCGTGCGGTACCTCAATACGACCGTCTGTAATCCCTCTTCAAAATCAAAAGCGATCAGGCCTTCGTGATTGCCCACCTCTCGCCCGTCTTCGGACCGCCAGCCGACGTCGTAGCCCATACCGACCACCATACGGCCGCGCTGCCGCCCGTCGATAACATACTCGATCATGTTGGGCGTATAATTCCGCCGTTTGATTTCGGCCTCCCCGGTCAGGATATACTCCGGCACCGTGGCGTTGTTGGCATCGACCAGGCCCCGGCTGGGCTGGTAGGCGGACAGTTCGGGAGTGATCAAAGCTCCGCGGTTGGCCAGGTAGTTTTTGTAGGCCTGCGGCTCCTTGTCCACCACATGACTGAAAACCGGCGACCGGTAAACCATCTCGGGCTCTTGCGTGAAGCCGCTCGACATGATCGGCCAGGCGAAAAAAAGATTTGTCAGCACCACGATCGCGCCGGCGGCAAAGGCCAGGCCCCCCAGAACCCTAATACCCTTTTCTTTTGCCTGCCGCACCAGCCGGTCAAAACCGAAACCGCCCAGAATAGCGGCGCTCAGTATCACGAATTGAAACGAACGCCCGCTGCAACGCGCTGAGGAAAACCCCGGCAGGCCCGATAAAATCGCCCAGGGCGACAGCGAGCCAAAATCACCCAATCCCAAAAGTAGAAAGAACACCAGCAGCAACACGTAAATCCGGTACCGCCTAAACTTCATGACCGCCGGCACCGCCAGCAGCAGCAAGGCGGGCGAGATATAGGCCCCGTATTCATGCCAGTGATAAACCTGACCGGCAAAGTTACTTGCAAACAACGAGTGATTCGTCCCGAAAAAAATCGCCCCCAGCGCCTTCAGCGGGATGGACTCGGTACCACCACCCGGCCACTGCCGCTGTCCCAGGTATACAACCATGGGCAGAAACTTGACCGCCGAAAGCAGAACACCCGCCGCCGCCGAGATGAGCATATTAACGAAATACGCGGCCCGCCTCTGCTCCAGTGCATACAGACCGCAAAACAGAAAGGCAAAAGTCGCCGTGTACAGAAGTGGAATAGCTGCGCCGTTACCAAGAATCATCAGCGCCAGCACCACGCCGGCCCAAAAAATCCCCTTTCTGTTCTCAACCGACTGCAGAACAAAATAGACAAACCAGGGAAGAAAGCAGAAATGCGTAAACGGCATATGCCCTTCGGCAAAATGCAGCGCGAAATGTACCGAACCAAAATAGGCCACCGCCGTCAGGAGCGCCGCCGGCATCGACATGCCCAGGCGTGACGCCAGCTTAACCCCTCCCCAGAACCCAAGAAAGTAACAGACCAGGACCTGCAGCTTGAATCCGATCACGACGCCGAAAATCAGATGAAGCAGAAAAAACGGCGTCAGTACCCCTATCTCCGGGTGATGAAACAGGATATTGCCACCCGCCATATACGGGTTCCAGAAAGGAAACTGACCGTAGTAAAGGATCGAGCCGACCGGGGCCGCCTGCACCGCCGAAAAAAGATCCCAGTCACGGACTCCCCAGTACGTAATCTTGAGCAGGAAAGGCAGCGTGTAGTAAACGGCCAGGGCCAGACAAACACTTACCGCCAAAAGATTTGACTTTTTCACATCCATCGTCTTTACTTACTACCTCTGGCCGAACAAGTGTTAACTTAATGAATTATTCATATTTGAAAAGCAAAAGTTTCCTCTGGCCGACCATCCTGACCATTGTCTTCATCCTCGTGTACTCCTTTCTGCTCCAGGCCGGCCAACCCAAGTACTACGAACTCACCCGCACCCTTATCCAATGGGACTGCCAGCACTACCTGTCCATCGCCCGTGACGGCTACGAAAAATTCCCCTGCGGGTGGAACCCTCATTACATCTGCGGCAATATCGGTTGGTTTCCCCTCCTGCCCATGATCAGCCGCCTGCCGGCGTCACTGGGTCTGAGCCACAGCCATGCCCTCCTTCTCACCAGTTGGCTGGCGCTGTGGCTGGGTCTGCTCCTGCTTTTTCGCCTGGTCGCCGACCGCTTTGAAGAGAAAACTGCAATCCTCGCCGTCCTTGCCCTGCTGCTGTTCCCCGGCGCTTTCTATTTCCTGACGGCTTACCCCAACTCGCTGTACTTCCTGCTGGCTGTCCTGACGTTCTTTCTCATCGAACGCCGGTACCTCGCCTGGCTGTGGCTGCCGACCGGCCTTCTGGCCATAACCCATCCGTCCGGAGCCGTGATCGGCCTGCCGGTGTTGTATGTCCTCGTCCGCCACTGGCGCGAACACGACGCCAGAACCAGGCTCCTGCTGCTTCTTTCGCTTTTGTCGATCGGGCTGGCTATCCTGCTCTTCTTCACATACTTCTGGATTCGCTTCGATGATTTCTTCCTGTACATTCACCACCAGTCACAACCCTACTACGCCCACCGTGTCACCCTGCCGTTCATCCCCATTGCCCGTCTCTTTATGCAGCCGTCCGCCGATTGGCCCGATTTTGCGATGCTTCTGTTCGTGCTGCTCGCTCTCATCCTGTTCTATTCGCGCCGAATCCCCGCCGCCTGGCAGGTCTTCATGTTCGCCCTCCTGCTTTTCTCACCCACCATGGGCACCACCGACAGCTATTTCCGTTATGTCGAACCGGCTTTCCCCCTCTATGCCATGATCGCCGTTCGGGCCGGCACAAAAAAAGGCAAGTACCTCTTCGGTGCCTACGCCGTGGCGGCAACCGTCTTGATGCTGCTGGTTTTTATTGATGGTTACCGAGCGGGACTGCTCAAGTGAC
>CBFCYQ010000155.1:0-7222 GCA_965602205.1 uncultured bacterium
ACTCGAATTCTTCGGGTTCGATCAGAGTGATAATCATCCTGTCGAAGTTTATATCCACGACGAAGTGCCTGAAAAAAGTTGCGCTGATCTGGCCGACACTGCCCCGCCACATACTGCTGGTGCCCGAACTGTAGGGCATGACGACCGCAGTCTGTTCCGTGAAATCAACACCGGGAAGTTTAACCGTAATTCCGGATGCCGTCTTCGAAACGAGCTTTTCCGAATTTTCAGCGCCGACCCCGATTTCACCGTCATACGCCAAACCCAACGAATCAACCTCGGGACTGCCCCAGAACAGAAGTTGGTCCCACATGTATCCGTCATCGAGTAACATGTGAACCCGATGACCGTTCACCTCGCATTGAAAGCGAATGTCACCTCGGAATATCTCAAAAGGGATTTCGATCTTTGCGTCATCTTCTAAGATTCTGTAAGCACCGGGCGGTGGGTCCGTTTCAGTCTGTTCGTTAGTGTCGGCGGCACCCGACACCGAAACGATACTGCCGAGGATGAAAGGAATGATCACACGATTGATTCGGGCCCATGCCGCAGCCGCGGGCGGTTTTCTCATGTCATTTGATTTCATTATGGCCGACTCCTTTATTCCGAATGCCGCGAGCAAAGATTTCCAGATAGTGTTTGACATACTCATCCGGTTCAAAATAGGCGAACGAATAAGTTGACGAGAGGGCCCTGTTTAGAATGGCCCGAAAAGAGTACAGGAACTGGCTGATTGACAGGTCGATTTCTAGATCGGGTCGTAGAGAACCATCATTTAGACCCAGCTGAAAAATCTCGCGGAGGCCTTCCGCTAATTCGCTGTTTATGCTCTCGAAGGATGCAAATATCTCATCGCTTATCAACTTCCGATCGATTCCCTTGAAATCCCAGTAGAGCTGTAAACGTATTGAACTGGGGTGCCGCTGCGTGAATGAATAAAGCGATTCAGCCCATTTGAGTATTTTCCCAAGGCCGGTATCGGCCCGTGCCAGTTGTGGTTTCTGTTCTTTCCACCGCGCCTGGAGATCTTCAACAAGGATCGAGAGACTTATCTCGTCTCGACTCCTGAAGTAAGCATAGAGAGTTCGCCGGGTGTATTCAGCGGCCAAGGCGATATCATCCATACTGGTACTCTCAATGCCCTTTTCATCAGAGAGCCGGCGGGCCGCTTCCAGTATGAATTTTTTTCGGATCTCGCGTTCGATGGCTTTTCGTGACATTCCAGAACCTCGTTTCCCAGTGGGTTACACATAGTGTGTAATATATTACATTATACGAGCATTATCTGTTATTGTTTCAGAAAGCCTGCAGATTCCTGATACTCTGGAAAGGCTCTGCAGCCTCCCCATGCCGCACCGCCAGTATGACACACGCTGCTAATCGCGGCACATTCTATTGTCTCTTAATGTGTTCCGCTCGTCGTTCAGTGGTGTAAGCTCAAATTCCACAGATGTCCGGGGAGAATGAGGTCAGAGGCGCCACAGCGTTGACTCCACTGAAAGACTGGAGCCTCTCGTTTGCCATTCTTCCAGCCAAGTCGTATATCCGTCGTAAATTCAAGTGACAAGATTGCAGTGGAGTCGCTGTTGCAGAACCGCTGAAAGGTTCTGCTCTACACCTGCAGATAGTAAAAGAGGCACGGAGTTGTACTGTACTGTACGCATACGCGGCCACGACCGACATGTCTCCGTAACCAGTTAATGGAAGGGGTTAACCCGACATACTGAAGGGGAGAGTTTACAATGAACACGACACCGGCATTTGACTTGCAGGAAGCGCACAAGTACTTCGCTGCGCACTGCTTTAACCGAACATGGGATTTTATCAGCAAACAGAAGCGCACTTCCGAGGAAGACGACCAGATGATTCAGGCATGTTTGGCCTCGTTGTGGCATTGGTCGGAGCGTGCTGACGTGACGCCCAAGAACTTCTCGATAGGATATTGGCAGGCCTCGCGAGTCTATGCACTTGCGGGCCGGGTCGACGATGCCCGGAGGTATGCGCAATTGAGTCTGGAGAAAAGCCAGGGCTTGGAACCATTCTTCGAGGGGTATGCGTACGAAGCGCTGGCCCGTAGCGAAATGGTTGCCGGAAATCGGGCGCAGATGAGCGGATATCTAATCAAGGCACAAAAGCTGTGCGATTCCGTGCCAGACCCAGAGAGCAAGAAGATGCTCCAGGCTGATTTAGAGACAATCAAGTAACCGTAGCGTTTCAAGGATCTCGACTCGTCACGGCTTCCGGGAAGTTGTTATTGTATTCTTTTTCGAAGGTGTCGGCATCGATCGATTCATCGAGATAGACACTCAGGTTTGACGGTTTGATGCACTCGCTCACTCTGCGCTTGGCGATGCGCTGGATGTTGAGCAGATGCTTAGCGGAGATATTATCGGTGGTGATGTTCTTGCCCCCGGAGCCGCAGCTTAATGTCAGTGAGGGTGGCAAGGCGTTATAGGTTCCCCCCAGGGCCCCTTGCGAAGCGGGAGTGTTAACCAGAATCCGGCCGGCATTCATGATCTCGGCGAAATGCAGAATCCTGTCCTCGTCGCTGGAGAAAATGCTGATGGAATGTCCAAGACCTCCGTGATTGTTGATCGTGCGGCACAAGTCAACGGCCTGCTCGCAGTTTTCGGCCACATAGAAAGCAAGAATCGGCGCCAGGATTTCCAGGGACAACGGCGCCTGTATGCCTACTTGATCCAACTCGGCAATCAACAGGGTCGTGTCCGGCGGCGCCTCTATGCCCGCCATCTCGGCGATCACGGTAGCCGGTTGTCCGATTATCTCGGGACGCATCACCTTTGTGGTGGTATTGAACACAACGGGTTCCAGACGCTTGATCTCGTCTTTCGACAGAAAATATGCTTTTCGCTTTTTCAGAAGGCGGATTACTTCATCAGTATGGCTTTTCATTACAATGAGAGCCTGCTCACTTGCGCAGACGGTGCCATTGTCGAAAATCTTGGAGATGAAGATTTGTTCAACGGCAAAGGGAACATCGGCAGACTCCGCTATAACGGCCGGCACATTCCCTGGCCCCACCCCGATAGCGGGGTTGCCGGAACTGTAGGCCGCCCTCACAAGAGCCGTCGAACCGGTGGCAAGAACCATGGCCGCCTTGGGGTGTCTCATAAGCTGGAGGGTTTCTTCTACGGTGGAGCGCCTTATCCATTGGACACAGTGCTCGGGGGCACCGTTTTCCAGCGCCGCCTCGTAGCATATGCGAGCCGCTTCTATCGAACACTTTTTCGCCGCACCATGAGGCCGAATGATGATCGGGTTTCTCGATTTTAACGAGATGAGTATCTTGTACAGGACCGTGGAGGTCGGGTTGGTCAGGGGCGTGATGGCGAAGATAGGGCCTATCGGCTGAGCGATTTCCACGATGCCGCTTTCTTCGTCCTCCGATATGACCCCGACCGTCTTGAGGTCCTTGATGTCCTTGTAGACAAAGCGGGTGGCAATAACGTTTTTTATCGCTTTGTCCTGCCAGACACCCAGCCCGGTTTCTTCGTGCGCGAGTTTTGCCAGACGGATACGATTGTTGAACCCGGCTTCATAGGCCGCCTTGACGATCCGGTCGGTTTGTTCCTGATCGAGATGTTTAAAAGCGGCCGTTGCCTGCACCGCTTTGTCCATCACCGATTCTATGTCGAGCCCTGCGCGCACCTTTTCACTCATTGGATATCACCCTACTGTCAAAAACCATTTCTCCGCTGAATACAGTTACAGATCGATTTATATTTAACCAATAATATCGTTTTTATGTTCATTTCTCGGAGTTGTACCCACCCGGGTCACGCGCAAACCGAGACCAAATTGGTGGACTATCATATAATACCAAGGCGGGCTAAATAACGCAACAACAAAGATGACCGATTTCGTCCTAATCGGAATTTGGAACTGTCGGGCGGGGCACACATGTGGCTTACTGTAGTGTGTTGCCACACAATAAGTAAGAGCCGCTGTCGCCATCGCGCCCGGGCTGGATGGGTTTGTGTCGAGACGCAAGGATGTGGAGACAGCTAATGCGGATTAGGTTAGATATGTTTGCACAACCTGGCGGCGTTGTTCATCGGAACGGTTGACGCCGTGGGCACGAGAGGTTATAGTGTAGTCTATTCTGACGTCATTTCGCGGAATGATTAGGGACTCTTTCGATGCGGACGTATTTGATGTGCCCAATCAAGCAAATCAACTGATAGCATATACGAGGGGATTAACCATGATGTTCAGTATGACTGGCTTTCTTAAGAAGCTGATAGTCTGCTTCGCGGTGGTGCTTCCGTCCTTTGCCTCGGCGGAGGAATACAAGTGGGGGAAAATATCGGACGAAGAGTGGCAGACGGGCGCCCCGGCCGACTATCCCGAGGCCAATGCCGTTATACTTTTTGACCACGGGGATATGAAAATCACCATCGACATTATCAAGATCGACTACCACATAAGAATCAAGGTCTTGACGAAAGCCGGCATCGAAGAGGTCAGCGAGCGCGAGATATGGTACCGGCCGGAGTATGAGAAGCTGAAAGGTTTGAAAGCGCATACAATCACACCGGACGGCAAAAAACTGAAGGTGGACAAGAAATCTATCTTTGAAAAGGTAAGCGGTGATGACAAATGTCTATCGTTTGCCTTTCCGTCGCTGGACTCGGGGTGTATTGTCGAATACAAGTATCAGATCCGCTCCGATAATCACCACTACGCGAGGTCATGGTATTTTCAGAACAGAATCTATACACTGAAATCGGAGTTTTCGAACTGCCTGTACCCGGGTTTCGCCTATAATGTCATATACCAGGCCATACCGTCACACCTTCAGAGTCCGAAAGTGGTGGAGAAACCCTGCCCGGATTACAGCTTTGGCACCGTGCTGAACATGAAGACAATGACCTGGGTTTTGGAGAATCAGCCACCGGTCAAAGACGAACCTTACATGAGCTGCATAAACGATTATAGAGCGGCTGCGAAATTCCAACTGGACTCTTACCGCTTGGGAAGTCACTGGCAGGAATTCAACAAGAACTGGGTCGAGTTGGGCGATTGGGTGGTGAAGAGGATAGGCGACTATATTAACAAAAAGGGTCAAATAAAGGAACTGACGGCAGAGGTGACCGCCGGCCTGACTACGGCGCGCGAGAAGTCTCGGGCAATCTACGACTATGTGTGCAAAGAGTACCGCACTTCGGGTGGGGATTGGTGGATGAACTTCATTGGCGAAAAGGTATCCAAGCTATTGGTAGAGAAACTCGGTTACTCGTCAGAAAAAAACCTGCTGCTGGCGGCGATGCACCACGCAGCGGATATCCCGGCCTTTCCGGTATTGATCAGCACCCGTGAGAACTCGAGGTTCAATCCGCAGTATGGAAGTCTGAGACAGTTCAATTACTTGATCACCTTTGCCCAGTTCGGAAATGAGTGGGAGTTTCTCGATACATCCGACCGGTTATCGCCGTACGGCCTTCTCCCACCGCCGTGCCTGACCGACGGCGGGTTGTTGCTCGAGAAAGGCAATTCCATCCTGGTTCGGATAACCATCAAACCGATTATGTCCGATCGCACGGACATCACCAGGATGTTCCTAGCCGCGGATGGCTCGGCGGCCTGCAGCAGTTATTGTTGCTTTGCCGGATACTATGGCTCTGAATATGGTGATATGTTCGAGGAAACACCGGCCGAGGATTTCATCGACGACTATTTCATGTCGAGGCTGGGTGTGTCAACCACGGTGGGCGACTACAAGTGCGAGATGGATACACTTGATCAGTTTGTCACGCAACTGGCTTTCACATCCGCCGACCTGACGCGGAAGCTGGACAATAACGTGGTCGTCAAGCCGGTATCGTACGCTTTCCGGGCCAACCCGTTCAAGAGCGAAAAGAGGTTTTTCCCGGTGGATTTCTGCTATCCGTTCTCGTATCACAACATTGTCAGGATTTTCACCGCCGACACGAGCGTCGACTGCCAGTTGCCCAAGGACACGTCGTTCAACTACCGGGGCGCCATCTTCACGCGCCACAGTTCGGTTGAAGACTCGTGCATAACCATCGATTCTGAGTTGAGGGTCGAGGAAGCGCAGTTCTCGCCGAGCCAATACGGCTCGCTGAGACGGTTTTTCGATAACGTGGCGCGGTGCAGCGAGGACGAAGTGGCCGTCATTTTCGAATCGGCCGGACAATAGCGGCGGGCTAGTATTCACAGGCGACTCGTTTCTGAAAGGAGAACTGTAGATGAGCCTTCGCAGTGCCGTCGTGGCCGCTTTTGTCATCATAACTTGCCATGTGATTTCCATGGCCCAGGGAGAGGCACCGGACGCTGTCTTCGATTACAAGACCTGGGACTGCACAATTAAAGGCAGCAAACTTACTCTCAAGGTAAGCCGTAAGGTAACGATCTACAATCCACGGGGCGAAGAGTACGGCGATTTTGCACTGACTGAAGACAGCTACCGCAAGCTGAAAAAAGTGGAAATTGGGGTGTTCGACGCACATGGGGACAAGCTCTTTACCCGGAAGAAAAGAGACCTGGAGAAACACTGCGGTTTCCGCAGAGGGACGCTTTACGACGATGTATGTTTTTATACGACCAGTGTACAGGCACCGCGTTTCCCCTATTCGGTAAAGCTGGAATATGTTTGGGAATCGAAGTCTCTGCTCTTCTGGCCGAAGGCTCAGTTTCAGCATATGATCCCCGTAAAGAAGGCCACCTACACACTCACGGTTCCGGAGGGCTTTGAGTTCAACTGGAAAGTCCGCAAGGCCGACCTTGAACCGTGGTCTACCCGCGAGGGCGGGAAAATCGTTTACCTGTGGAGTCGGGAAGATATTCCGGCCATGGAAGATGTCGACTTTGTTCCGGCTGAGAACTATCAACCGGCGGCCGTTATCTTTGCCGCCGAGCAGTTCGACCTCGACGGCTATGAACTTCAAGAGTGCAGTTGGAGAGCTATCGGCAAATGGCACCAGCAACTCACCCGCGATAAATATCTGGCGACGACACCACCGCCGAATCCGGATCCGAGTCGGACGGCAGCGGAACTAGTCAAGGAAGCTTATGACGACGTCCGGCAGAATGTCCGCTACGTGGCCATCGAAGCGGGGATCGGCGGGTGGCAACCATACAAAGCTGCCCTGACCGCCGAACGCGGCTATGGGGATTGTAAGGATATGTCGACCCTGCTGGTTTCCAGAATCCTGAACCTGGGACTTCCGGCGTATCCGGT
>CBFCYQ010000156.1:0-7203 GCA_965602205.1 uncultured bacterium
TCGATGAATTCCATAATGTCCGGATGGTCGAGATCGAGACAGACCATCTTGGCGGCCCGGCGAGTGGTACCGCCCGATTTGATGGCGCCCGCAGCCCGGTCCCCGATTTTCAGGAAAGACATCAGGCCGGAAGAACTGCCCCCCCCCGACAGGGGCTCCCGGCATCCGCGTATGTGCGAGAAATTGCTGCCGGTGCCGGAACCGTACTTGAAAAGACGTGCCTCGCGCACCCACAAATCCATGATCCCGCCTTCGTTGACAAGATCATCGGTGACCGACTGAATGAAACAGGCATGCGGCTGGGGATGCTCGTAGGCGTTCCGGGCCTGGGTCAAAACGTGAGTGTCGGCATCAATATAGTGATGACCGTTGGAAACACCGCTAATGCCGTAAGCATAGTGCAAACCGGTATTAAACCATTGCGGGGAGTTGGGCGAAGCCACCTGGGTCGCCAGCATAAAGCAAAGCTCATCGTAAAACGCCCGGGCATCCTCTTTGGAGTCGAAGTATCCGTACTTCTCGCCCCAGTGACTCCAGCAGGCCGCCAGCCGATGAAAGACCTGGCGGGCGTCGGTTTCGCGGCCCAGGACCTGCTTGCCTTCCTCGTCGAGAACCGGATTGTCGTTTTCGTCTATCTGAGGCACCCCGGCTTTACGGAAATACTTCTGGGCGAGGATATCCACCGCCACCTGCGACCACGATTCCGGGACGAGGATGTTCTCGGCTTTGAAGACCGTCGATCCGTCGGGGTTCTTAATTTCCGATGTCCGCTTAGTGAAACTAACGCGGCTATATGGCGACTCTCCTTCCCGCGTAAAATACCGCTGAATTTTCAATTTGTACCTCCTGTACCGCCCACAAACTTCAACATAAGGCTCAATATATCCATACTCCCTTGGAGGTAATTGAGCGCGTGATAGCAATCTCGTACTTATTGGACCTGCTTATTGGCTTTCCTCATACCGTCTCTTGAAGGAATTTTCTGAGATTCCTTGGCCGAGCAGTGGGTACAATATATTGTTGTTGAAAAATCGCAGACTACTAAAAATTGTATTTTTTTCAATAAATTCGTATTCTGTTGTGACTCAAAAAAGTAGCTGGTAAAAACACTTCGGACATAATTACGCCACGCCGGTCATATCGTAATTATGAAAAGCCGACACAGGTAAGCTATTGGTTGCTACCACAGTACAGCCCTTACTATATTCAAAATGAATGACTTAAGGACCGAATGGTTTTTTAACAGGTGTAATTATCTGTCTTTCAATACAATAGCAGCCAATGCACATTTCATCCACAACTAACCCACATCTCGTGTGGACAACCAGCGTGATGATGGTTTGTCCGAACTCGGCGGCGGAAGACTCTCGGTCTGCTTCGGCACGGCTACGGGCCGTCAACTCCGGCAGCGGAGCCGGTCGGACGGCATCATTGTCACGCCACAGCAGGCCGCGAGCGGTCTGGTGTTGCAGGGCGGCCGGCTCGGTAATGTGAGTCATCAGGGTAAGTTATTGTGCCGGGCAGAATCGGTGTGAGACTGTTCGGTGCAGAGAAGAGTTGGGCTCTGACTGTCGCACTTATAAAATGGTTAGCGTTAACCACTAAATCTCTGTTTCTGGGCTTTTAGGGCTTGCGCTTAGGCTGTTTTTGGGGCTAAAAAAAGACGAGAAAAAGCACTTTTTTCGCTTGACAATTGTTTCATAATTGTTAAATTTGGAGTGCAATCGGAAAGTGTTACTCTTTCTGTGGATTACCTAATATCGTCCGCCCGGGCAGGTCGCACTCCTGCTCGGGTTTTTTTATGCTGTAGAATCAAGGTTGCGAAAGGCAACCGGATTGTTCTGTGCCCCGGCCTATCGGAATTCACAATTGACAGTCTGCGCACCTTGGCGTAACTTGTCGATTCCATGAATATGCCCAACAAACTAACCCTCCTCAGAGTACTGCTGGCCCCGGTTTTCATGTTCTTTTTCCTGTTTGACAATTTCTATATGCGCCTGGTCGCACTGATACTCTTCACGGTAGCGTCGCTCACTGATATGGCGGATGGCTATTACGCCCGCAAGTATGGCATAATTACCGGCTTTGGAAAATTCATGGACCCGTTGGCTGACAAGATCCTGGTCTCTTCGGCGCTGATCTCGTTCACGGCTTTGCACTACGTCTCTCCAATTCCGGTCATGCTGATTATCGGGCGCGAGTTTTCCATCACCGGCCTGCGTCTTCTGGCCGCCTATCGCGGGGTGGTTATATCACCCAGTTGGTGGGCCAAGGTCAAGACGTTTCTTCAGATGAGCACGGTCGGGATTGTTATCGCATATGTCACGTTGATGACGACGTTGAATCATTTTGATAGTCCGGCGCGCTCCTGGTTCGAATTTGACTATCATTTCTACCTGAACCTGTTATTATGGGTGACCGCTGTTATCACCGTCTGGACAGGTATTGACTATATAGTAAAGTATTATTACATGATTAAATCCGTTTTGAAGTGACAGGCCATGATGAAAGACATCCTCGTTAAAGCGGTAGCAACCGGTTTTTATTCCGGCTATCTGCGTCCTTTCCCCGGCACGTGGGGTACCATCCCGGCGTGGCTGATAGCCTATTACGCCGTTCGCGGCGACACCCCCATCCTGGCGGCACTGACGGTCGTGACCGTTTTTGTGTCAATCTGGGCTGCCAGCCAGGGTGAGAAGATTTTCGGACATGACGGCCGCAAGATCGTCATCGACGAGTGGGCCGGAATGTTTGTCACCCTTTTGTTCGTGCCATACACGCCGGGCAACTATATCGCCGGCTTTCTCGCCTTCCGGATACTTGACGTCGCCAAGATTCCCCCGGCGCGGCAGTCGGAGAAACTGCGCGGCGGCTGGGGGGTGACAGCCGACGATATAATCGCCGGTCTGCAGGCCAATATCGCCATTCAGATTCTGTTGTGGTTTGGCGTGAGCCTGGAAATACCCTTGCCTTTTTTATATTAGAGGTGTAGAAGGAAGTAATGGACGTTGAAATAATCATAGTGGGCGATGAGATTTTGTCCGGGTACACGGTTGACACCAACTCGGCGTTTATCGCCCGGTTGCTGGAAACAGTGGGCCTGGCGGTAAAGTACAAAGCCGCGGTCGGCGACGTCGTGGAACGCATGGAAGATGTTTTTCGGACAGCCCTGAAACGGGCCGATGTCATCATCACCACCGGGGGGCTGGGGCCGACGGATGACGACGTCACCAAGAAAGCGATCGTCAAGGTGTTTAAGCGCAACCTGGTCTTTCACGAGGAGATCCTAGCGGATATCAGCAAGCGTTACGCCAAGCGCGGCATCAAAATGCCGGCTATTAACCAGAACCAGGCCTTACTGCCGCAGGGGGCGACGTTCTTTCCCAATAAGAACGGTTCGGCGGTAGGGATCTGCATTGCCGAACAGGGACACGTCTTTATCGCTCTACCGGGGGTCCCGGCGGAGATGGAACAGATCATGACCGATGAAGTCGTGCCCTATTTGAAGGGCTTGAAAGCGGGGCAGGCTCTGAAAGTCATTTCGCTGCGCACGACCGGCATCGTTGAATCAAAGCTGGCCGAGTTGATCAAGCCGAAACTCAAGCTGCCGACCGGCGTGAGGCTGGCTTATTTGCCGGCATATTCGGGAGTAACCTTGCGGGTTACAGCCATTGGCGAGTCCGATGATGATGCCGCCGAGAGGGTTGCCCCGGTCCTGCGCTATCTCGAAGCGGTCTGCGGATCGTACATCTACGGCCGCGACGACGATACCCTGGAAGCGGTGGTGGGGCAGCTTCTAAAAGACAATGACAAAACGCTGGCGGTGGCTGAGTCATGTACCGGCGGCGGACTCGGCATGCGGCTGACGTCAGTCCCCGGCACCTCGGCCTACTTCGCGGGCGGCGTTATCGCCTATTCCAATGATGCCAAAATAAACCGGCTGGCGGTGGACCGGGAGATAATCGATCAGTACGGAGCCGTCTCCGAGGAGTGCGCTCAAGCCATGGCCGTGGGGTGCCGTAAATTGTTCGAAAGCGACTTTGCGCTTTCTATCACCGGTGTCGCCGGACCCGAAGGCGGAACCGAAGACAAGCCGGTGGGCACGACCTATATAGGCCTGGCGTCGGCTCACGGCAACTACGCCCGAAAGTTTTCACTGGGCCGCACTCGTGAGGCCAACCGCGCCCGGGCCGGTTATGTGGCCCTGGAACTTTTGCGAAGGGACATACTTGATATAAAATGATGCGTCTGTTCATTGCCTTGCCCCTGCCCGGCAAAGTCGAAGAAGAGCTGGGCCGTATGATCTTTCTGTTGAAACAGAAGGGGGGATCAGTCAAATGGGTGACCCCGAAAAACATTCACCTGACGATGAAGTTCCTGGGCGATACCGAAGAAAACCTGGTTGACAGCATCAAGGAACAAATAGACGCCATCGCCCGCGATTTCGCGCCGGTCGAAACGGTCATCACCCGCCTGGGCGCTTTTCCCAACCTGTCCCGCCCACGTGTTATCTGGGCCGGTCTGGACAAGAATATCGAGACTCTGGCCGAGATTTCCGCAAAGGTCGAGATGGCAGTGCAGACCCTGGGGTTTGAGCGGGAGGAGCGACGCTTCAAGGCACATCTCACGCTGGGCCGGGTGCGCCAGCCGGCCGGACTGGACAATCTGACCGGCTATATGAAATCACTCGATGTCCCCGAGATGTCCTTCCGGCTGGACCGGATGGTGTTGTTCAGATCCACCCTGACACCTCGCGGTCCTGTTTACGACCGCCTGCACGAGGTTATGCTGGCAAAGGACTGATCCTCCGGGCGGTCCGGATTCTATGGGAAAAGATCGAACGGCCAGTCCGGGGAACCGCACTCCACTCAAAGCATTATCTCAAACTCGATCTCGTCGCGGAGGGGAATTCCGTAACTACCGACATCGGGAATACTCGGTTTCAGCCGACGCGATTCAGTCATGGCGTTGACGTGTACGGCCGCGATGGCAAACCCGCGCCGCTGATAGAAACGGACGGCGTCGAGATTGTCGTTGGTGGTTATCAGCCAGAGCCGGCGGCAGCCTTGGCGGGTGGCCGTTTGGCGCACACGCTCGACGAGAGCCGTGCCGATGCCGCCGAATTGGTCTAAAGCATCCAGGGTGACTATTTCACACTGGTCGCCCACGATTTCATAAGTCAGCAATCCCTTGCGCTCACCGGTACTATCGACGGCGATAAAACCGTCGAGGTCCTGCGGACAGACCTTGCGACCCCGCGTCACAACGAAATCCGCCCCCCAGCCACGCACCACGCCAAGCACCCACTCCCTGTCGCCCCGGTCTACCGGACGGATTTGATATTCCATACGTTTTTCAGGGACTGCGCTCATAATCGCCTCCGGTTACTTTTTGACCCCCACCAGCAGGAACGACTGGCGGCGGACAGCACTAACGTCGCAGTCATATTTCTCGACCACAAAGCCGGCCTCCTCCATCAGTTCCAGCCAAGTCTTCAGGGGAAAGAGGCCGAGAACATGTCGGTCCAGCTCGACTCGAAGTTGACCTTTCTGGCGAATCAGGTAGAACATGACGGACTCGTATTCTGAGTCGATCGGATCGAGGTCATAGTCATATTCGATGTAAGTCAGTTCGATTTTTCCCTCGGACTGTTTACGGTGCCGTACCACGCCATCCTCAAATGTCTCGAGGAAGTAATCGGGTGAGGTTACCAAAACACCACCCGGCGGGAGATGCTCCCGGGCGGTGTTAAAGGCAGCACAGAGATCTTCTTCGGTCTGCATGTAGTTGATGGCGTCGTGGATAAGCACGGCTTTGAACGTACGCCCCAGACGGACGGTCCGCATATCGCCGACGAAGTGTTCGACATCGGGATTCAGCTTCCGGGAATTGGCGAGCATTTTTTCCGAGATGTCGACGGCAGTAGCCTTGAAGTCTCCTGTCAGGTGCGAGAGGTTGTTGCCGCCGCCGACACCCAGCTCGAGGACTTCGTGGCGACCCTCTCCGAGTTTGTCCCGTAACACCCGCCGCCAGTGGGACGCCTCCTCGGCGTAGTCCTCCGGCTTACTGATCAACGTCCAGAGATGCGCGAACTCGTCGTACATCCGGTTTTTCTTGATTTCGGTGCTGTCCATGACGGTTCCTTTATGACAATTTGGTCAGGCACCGCCGGGAGGCCCAGATCGCCTATATTGGCCGCCGAGGATCAGTGCCCGGTAAATTTTGGTTGGCGCTTCTCCATGAAGGCCTCGATTCCCTCGTTTTTGTCACCGGTGCCGCAGACCTGGCCGAAATTGGCTTTTTCCAGGTCGCAGCCGTGGGCCAGCGAAATATCGAGCCCGCGATTGATGCATTCCTTCGCCAGCGACACGGCGATGGGCGCCTTGGAGGCAATCTTGCCGGCCATCTCCAGAGCCTTTGCCATCAGTTCTTCGGGCGGGTAAACCTCATCGACCAGGCCGACCCGAAAAGCCTCACGGGCGTCAATCATGTCGCCGGTGAGGATAAGCTGCATGGCTTTACCCCGTCCCACGAGGCGCGACAGCCTTTGCGTGCCGCCGTAGCCGGGAATGATACCGAGATTGACCTCGGGCTGCCCCAGCCGGGCCTTCTCGGATGCCAGGCGGATATCACAGGCCATAGCCAGTTCACAGCCGCCGCCCAAAGCGAAGCCGTTGATCGCGGCGATGACCGGGCGAGGGAAGTTCTGGATAGTCTTCGTCAAGTACAGGCCGTTGGCTGACAGGTCGGTACCGCTTCTGACATCGAGGTCACCGAGCTCCGGGATGTCGGCGCCGGCCACAAAGGCCTTGTCGCCGCTGCCGGTGATAACGACACACTTGACGTCTTCGGCGGTCCAGTAGTAGCTGAAGACCTTCTGAAGTTCACCCACCGTCTCCTTGTTGAGGGCGTTCATGGCCCGTTCGCGGTTGATCGTTACAATCAGGATGGAGTCTTTTTTTTCCACCAGGATGTTTTTGTATTCTGTCATGGCGAGTCCCTTTATCTATGCAACAACTTTCTCACTATTGGTATTGGTCTCTACTTCTTTTTCCTGGAGTAATCATAAAACCCGCGGCCGGCCTTTCTGCCCAGGTAACCGGCGTTCACCATGCGGCGCAGAAGGGGCGGAGTGGCGTAGTGGCTGTCCCTGAACTCGTCAAACATGATGTCGGCGATGAACATGGTGGTATCCAGGCCGAT
>CBFCYQ010000157.1:0-7143 GCA_965602205.1 uncultured bacterium
CCGGCGGTCCGGCCGTCGCGGGTGAGCGGGCAGGAGAAGCGCTCGAAGACACGACCGTCCTTGAAATAAAGGGTGTCGAAATCTTCGGTGGAAGTGCCGTACAGTTCCTTGACTTTCGCCAGAAAGGCACCGGCATCCCGCAACTGGTCAAGGACGAAGTGCAAAAGGCGGCGGTCGTCGCGGGCCTGGATCAGTTCGGCGGGTATGCTCCACAGTTCCGCGAAGCGCCGATTGACGTGGATGACGCTGCCCTTTTCATCGACCACGAGGATGCCGTCGGCGGTAGCCTCGACGGTGGCTCGCAGGAGTCCTTCGCTGTCGCGCAGGGCCTGATCGGCCTGCTTGCGCTCGGTGATATCTTCGATGATACACAACGAGCGGGTGTACTCGCCCCGGCTATCGGTCAGGGCGGAAGCATTGATGACGATATCGATGACGCGGCCGTCTTTGCGGATCAACTGACACTCCCGGTCGTAGGCGCAGCCGTGGTCGGCGGCGTATTGCAGGTGCCGGTAGACCTGCTTATGGATCGCGGGAGGCACGATCAGTTCCAGGGGCTGACCGATAAGGTCCACGGGTTCGTAGCCGAGTATTCTTTTGACGCGGCTGTTGCAGTCGACGATGGTGCCGTTGGCATCGATAGACATGATAAGGCTGGCGGCGGTATCGAAGACGGATTGATACTGTTCCACGCTTTCGCGCAGGGCGGCCACGGCCTGCCGGCGTTCGACGGCCAGAGATATGGCGCGGGCGGCCGAGCGGAGGAATTCCACTTCGGCAGAGCCCCACAAGCGGTCCGTAAGACATTCGTCAAAGCCGACAAGCCCGTACAGTTGACCGTCAACCATGAGCGGCAGAGCCAGAAGGGAACGGACATCAGATGATTCGAAAGCGGCTTTTTCCTTCTCGGGAAAGGATTCGAGCCGACCGGCAATGGGTTTGTCTTCGGACAGAAGCTGGTGCCAGCGTTCGAGGCCGACCTCGAGGTAGGGTATGTTGCACCACAGGGGATCGTCGCGGTGGGCGGTGACACCGGGGGCGCACCATTCGGCGTCAAGGGTGGCCAGGTGCCGACCCTGCTCGGAAAGCTGTTTGCGGTACAGGTAGCAACGGCTAGCGTCGGAGACCTCGCCGAGGATACCCAGGACGGCGTCCATCCAGTTGTCCGGTTCGCCGTGGGTGAGCAGGACCTGTTCTATCTGCGCCACGGCGGTAATGTAGCGTCCCCGAAGCTTGAGCGCTTCTTCGACCTGCTGTCTCTCGGTGACTTCCCGGCGCAGTTTTTCAATGGTTTTTTCAAGCTCACGGATACGTCGGTCAGCGCCTTTCCGGGGGTGGGACTCGTCCGGTCCGGCAGCAGGAGAAATCGGAGTCGGTCTATGAGCCGGCGATTCGTTGGCATTCGCGTCGACCACCTTTGAGCGGCCCCGGATGCGCCACACCAGCAAGAAGGCGGCAACCACCAGCAGAGCCGAGCCCGCGACAGTTGTCAAAGACAGCCACAGCAGGTTTCCATCCAGGAGCGCGGAGCCGCCGCGCTCGGTTAGAGCCCAGGCCGAGCCCTGCCCTTTCTCGACCGCCTGCAAGAGGTACTGGCGCGCAAAATGGTAGTTGGCGGCAGCGGCCACGAGGGCGGCGAACAGGCAGACCAGAATGATACCGGTTGTGAGCTTCTTTTCGATCGTTGTCTCCTTTAGGCTCCGACTCATCTCGTTGGCAGAAGACTACCCGTTTATTAACTATTCGGTCGATTGGGCTGACAGCTTCAGACGTAAGCGGTAATCGGCAGCAGGAGATTTCGATGCCGACACCTGCGGCGTTCTCTTGTTGACGACAGGGCCGAATCTTCATAATATTCCAGTTCGACGGACAGGCGGGCTGAGAAGAGCCGGCAGACCGAACCTTGCCGCCGAGAAAACGTGTCAAGAGAGGGTTTATTATGAATATCAAGGCAGCAGTTTTGATCGTTGCAGGCGGCGTTCTGATTTGGGGTTGTTCAGAAGATGAACAGAAGAGCCGGAGCGGCGACGTTCCGCCGGCGGCAGTGCAGGCAGAGGACAGAAGTATTACAGAGGTGGAGACCAAGCTCGAGTACAAGATGTCCGGTATCCCCTTCGACTTGAACGGCACGCCGGTGGCGGTTGCCGGGATGACGTTTACACCGGCCACACAGTGGACTGACGTGGGGGCGTCCGGTCCACGGGTGGCCAGCTACTATTACGGGCCCCTCGAAGATGACACGGATTCGGCCACTGTCACGGTGTACTACTTCGGAAAGAGCGGCGGCGGCACCGTTGCGGACACCCAGGAGCGCTGGATAAGCCAATTCAGTATGCCCGACGGCCGCGACCCGCACACGGCCACGATACAATACACCAAGATCATCGACAGCCTGAATGTCCACGTGTTGAACCTGATGGGCAATTACCATCTTCCACCGGACGGCACCACCGTCAAAGAAATGTACCGGCTGATCGGGGTGGTGGTGAAGGCTCCGGAGGGAAACGTATTTTTGAAACTGACCGGGCCGGAGTATACCGCCCGGATCATGATAGAGGCTTTCATCACCATGGTCTTCCAAATCCAGCGGACCGGTTAGAATGCCGGTCGTGACGCCGGCCGGGGCGTCCGGAAAGGACAGACAGATAATGACAGCGACATCCAAGTACGATTGGACGCAGTTTACGTTGCGTATTCACATCAATGTTCCGCCGGCGCGGGTATTCAAGGCCTGGACGGATGATGCCGTAGTCTCGGAATGGTTTACGGAAAGGACGGTAATCGAGCCCGAAAAAGGCGGCCGGGTTTACTTCGAATGGCTGGGAGGCGACAAGTTGGAAACGCGTGTAAGAGCTATATCGAAGAACAAGCGTTTCGTGTTTCCGTTCGGCAGTCGCGGGGAGGAAGTGACGGTTCGATTGAAGAAGGCCAAGTCCGGTACCGTATGCGAGTTGCACCAGTACAATATCAAGACTTCACCGCGCCAGAAAGTCGAAATGCATATGGGCTGCAAAGAGGGTTGGGTATTTTTTCTGACCAATCTCAAGTGCTACCTGGAGCACGGTATAGATCTTCGAAGCCGGGATCGTCGCCGAAGTTATCGCCAGCACTACGTAAACAGTTAGCCGGCAATGCCCTGAGCGACCCTGGCGGCAATAATTTCCCTTGTAACTGCCTGAGCGGTTTTTTATTATATCCTGAACCGACTGAAACCGCGCGTGAGCGCAGACGTATTCTTAGCTTAGAAAGAAGTACTTGCAGGATAGTGAAACAGAATTGATCTCGAGGGCCTTAAACGGAGACCAGAAAGCGTACCGTTGGCTGACCGAGCGACACCAATCCTCGGTCTACCACATAGTTTACAAGATAGTCCGCGACAGCGAGGCCGCGGCCGATCTGGTCCAGGAGACCTTCATGAAAGCCTTCGCTTCTCTGGCCAGTTACCGGTCGGAGTTTCGTTTCTCCACCTGGCTTTACAAGATAGCCGCCAATTGTTCTATCGACTATCTCCGCAAGAAGAGAATAAACGTTTTGTCTCTGGATCGAGAGCTGGAGACTCAGGATGGCCGGGTCGAGTTTGAGGTGGCTGATTATTCTTATCATCCGGGGCAGACTCTGGAGAGAAAAGAACAGCGGTTCAATATCGAGGAGGCCATCGAGTCCCTCCCGGAAAAGTACCGGGAAGTCATAGTTTATCGGCACAAAGACGATAAATCATATGACGAAATAGCCGATTTACTGAACATACCGGTAGGAACGGTCAAGGCCCGGATTTTTCGGGCCAGGGAGCTTCTCAAAAAGAAGCTCAAAGCGATATATAGATGATTATGTTGAGAAAAAGCACCCATTCGCGGCTACTTCAGAGGTTGCTCTGTCTGTGCCTGCTGGCGGCAGTGGGCGCGGGCACGCCGGTTTTGGCCGATGAGTTCACCTTCGATTACCAGAAGATAATCGACCTGGAGCAGCCGGTGCGGCTGAGCCTGGAAGTGCTCAAGGGGACAATCCTCGTGGCCGGCACTGATGATGACCGTCTGGTAATAGAGGCCTCCAAGATCGTGCGGGCGTCGAATCGCCGCGAGGCCGAGGAGGTCGCCGACCATATCGAGATAAAGGTGAAAGACTCGCGGGAGGTGGTTGAGGTCAAGACCAACTACCTGACGATGCTTAACCGGAACCAGTCGTTCTGGCAAAAAGTGCTCGGGGGCGGCTCCAGCGACCTCGTTCAGGTGGTCTACCACATCAAGCTTCCGTACGGCTGTTCTCTCAACGTGGAAAGTATGGCGGCGGATATCGAACTGGCCAACCTCGAGGGTGACGTCACTGTTGAGAACGGCAGTGGCTCGACGCGGGGCGAGTTCGTGTATGGTTCTGTGACGCTGCACCAGCCGAACGGCGATGTCGACCTGCGCTGGGTCGAGGGGGACATTCGGATCAAGTCCACCTCGGGCAGAATCTACATCAACCAGGTACGCGGCGCAATAGACCTTTCCACGCAGTCGGGCGACGTCACCATACAGACGGAACTCGACAGTCCCCGTGATTACTTCGTTGAGACAGCCAGCGGCAGAATAAACTTTCTGATTCCCTCGTCGGCGTCGGCCGGCATTACTATCGAAACCGGTTCCGGCGAGGTAAAATCACAGATGCCCATCGCCATAGAATCCATGACCCGTCGGAGAGTAGTCGGAAAGTTCGGCATCGGAGGGCCGGAAGTGACTCTTTCGTCGATGTCTGGTGATGTTATTGTAGAGATGTATTAGTATACACTCGGTGACACATAGGATGTATCATGAGGCACGCCTCATTCATCATTCACGGAATTTTGAGTCTGTGTGTTTTGGCGCTGTCAGGTGCGGCGCCGGCGAGGGCACAGGAGCCTGATTTCGCGGATACGATATTCAACGAAATCCTGTTATCCGAAGAAGGCATCACGGCTATCGACACCGTCGGGAACGAGTGGCACTATGATTTCGCGAGACAACTCTTCGTGCAGGGTTCCCGGGAGCGGGGAGCAGAAACGCCGGCGGATGTCCCGGACCTGGAGTCAGATGACCTTCCGGTCGAAGAGCGCTGCACGGTCGAGCGCCGCGTAAAACCCCTGGAAAAGAGATCTATCACCATCGGCATTGACGAGTACGTCGACGGGAACATTCTCGCCTGGGGACGCGTGACGGTAAAGGGCTGGGTCCGAGGCAATGTCAAGTCGATGCAGAAGCGAGTCCTCGTGACCGAAACCGGTCAGGTGGACGGGGATATTGACGCCCCCAAGATCATCATTAAGGACGGCGGCGTGGTTCTCGGCCAACTGGTTGAGGAGGGCTCAGTAATTGACATCGAGGATTTCACGCCGACGTTTTCGCCAAACGGCATAATTGTGGTACTTTCGTCCACCGTCTTTCTGCTGTTTCTGTCATTTCTGATAGTAGCCCTGATGCCGAGACAGATTGACAATTGCCAGTCATGCTGTCAGAGTAATCCGGTCAAGACCTATTTCCTGGGTTTTTTGTTTGTCTTTCTGCTTCCGGTAGTGATGGCGGTACTGTCGATCACCATTGTCGGGGTCGTGGTAGTGCCGTTTGTGCCCCTTTTGTATCTTTTTGCCATGATACTGGGCATAGTCTCGTTCGGTAACCGTATCGGCGGCCGGATTTTCAGCAAATACCTGGGAGGTCGACGACACATCAGCTTTCAGGCGATGCTGGGCATACTGGTGTTGATGGCGCTCTGGCTGGCGGTGGCCATTCTCCTGGGCGCGGCCGACAGCACCTCACAGGGACTGGGCATCGCCCTGCTGGTGATCTCGATTCTCATCTGGACGGTGCCGGTTCTGTCCGGTATCGGTGCGGCCCTGCTGACGCGGTTCGGTTTCAGGAAGCATCTCCCCTGGTCCGAGCGCCAGCGACAGAAAGAAGAGCCGGCGGCTCCGACGCCGGCACCGCCCCCGATACCCGAGGGCAATAATATTATTCCACCCATCGAAAAGCCCCGGGTGGGCGGCTTCCGGGCCGAACCCGGTTATCGTCGCCGTCCCGACCCACAATCGCCCCTTCCCCCTCCCCCGCTGCCTCCTGAAACAAATGACGACGATTCTGCGTAAATAGGATTAGAACCGTCATCAAACAGAGAGGTTGGCTAATGATTAGAAAATACGTTACCGTTGCAATGACGCTGCTGTTGCTGTCGGCAGGGCTGGTTTGGGCTGGCAGGCTGCAGCACGACACGAAAGAAGTGGCCGCAGAGGACGCCAAGAAGATCAGTGTCGAGGGCGATTTTGGGGCCGGAGAGATTGTCATCTCGGGCCAGGACATCGCCGAGGCGGCTATCCTGGATATATACTATGATGAGCGCAAGGTCGATTACGATATTGAATACGATGTCAGCCGTTCGACCGGTCGACTGATCCTGGAAAGTCACAGCCGCCGCCGAAGCAACATCGATACGGAAGACAACCGGTGGGAGATTGTGCTGTCCACGCGGTACCCGGTATCGTTGGACCTGGAGGTGGGTGCCTGTGACGCCGATTTCGAATTGGGCGGAATACCGCTTGAAGAGGTGTCGATGGAAATCGGTGCTTCCTCCGGCAGTATTACTTTCTCCACGGTCAACCCCGTGCGGCTGGAGGATTTCGATATCGAGGCCGGGGCTTCTTCCCTCAGGTTGAATTCACTCGGCAATGCCAATTTCGAGGAGTTCAATTTTTCCGGGGGGGTCGGATCTTTTGACCTGGACCTCACCGGTGAGTACCATGGCGAGTCAATCGTTAACATCGAGGTGGGACTTGGTTCGGCGGATATTGTAATTCCGAAGGAGATTCCGGTTCAGATCGAGACCGACGGCTCGAACTGGCTCTCCTCGGTGGACATTCACCACGGCGACCTGGAGGAGATCGACGACGACTTGTGGGAGTCTCCGGGGTTTGAGAGCGCCAAGGACAGGATCGTGGTAAAAATCGATGTGGGTATGGGTTCGGTTGATATTTACATCGAGTAGCCGGTCTTGTCGGACACGGTGAAATAGCAAGAGAAGATCAAGCCGGCCGGAATCACGAGATTTCGGCCGGCTGTTTTTATCACTACGGCGGGGCGCGGGCGGTGAAATCGGTCCGCGGTCGCCAACAAACTTGTTGCCGCCCCCATAACAAAG
>CBFCYQ010000158.1:0-7078 GCA_965602205.1 uncultured bacterium
AGTTGGTGGTAGCCGGCGGGCTGGAGAACTGGGTAAAAGAAAACCTGAAGTAATTTCGGAGATACGATGGACAAGACGTTTTCAAGACAAATAGCGGATTTCGCCACGGGCCTGCGATACCGGGACCTGCCCGGTGATGTCGTCAACGAGGTCAAGCGCTACCTCTACGACTCGGTCGGATGCGCCTACGGCGGTTACCATACCAAGGATGTGGGCATACTGCGTGACATCTACACCGAGATGGGCGGCAAAGCGGAAGCCACCGTAATCGGATTCGGCGACAAGATGCCGGCGGTAAACGCGACCCTGGTGAATTCGCTGATGATCCGGGCGCTGGATTTCAACGACATTTACTGGAAAGAAGACCCTTCCCACCCTTCCGACCTGATTCCGGCGGCACTGGCGGTGGGTGAGTTGGTCAATGCCTCCATGAAGGATGTCATCACGGCCATCGTGCTGGCCTATGAGTTCGAGATGCGCCTGTGCGAGTTCGCCGTTCCGGGGGTGCGTGAGCGCAAGTGGCACCATGCCACCCTGACTCAGTTCGTCTCTCCCATCGTGGCCGGCAAATTGCTGAACCTCAGCCCGCAGCAGATGGTCAACGCCATCGGTATCAATGGCGCGCATAACCATACGATCGGTTGCCCCACGGCCGGCAAGCTGACCATGATGAAAAACACCGTTGACCCGATGGCCGTGCAGGCAGGTGTCTTTGCGGCCCTGATGGCCCAAAAAGGCTACACCGGCACCGAGGCGGTTTTTGAAGGGAAGGAAGGACTGATGGACGTCTTCGGGCCGCAGTGGGACGAGACCAAACTGCTGAGCGGCCTGGGCGAGAAATTCAAAATCCTCGAGTGCAGCATGAAGGCCTTCCCGACCGAAGCTCTAACCCACACGCACCTCTCGGCGACACTGAAGGTCATTAAAGAAAACGACATCAAGCCGGAGGATATCGACGAAGTAAGGATAACGACCATTGCCCGCGCCTGCGATATTCTCTTCGACCCGCACAAATACCGGCCGGAATCCCGCGAGACCGCCGACCATTCGCTGCCCTACTGCGTCGCGGCGGCGATCGTCGACCGACAGATCACGACGCAATCGTTCTCGGATGAAAAACTGAAGGACGAGCGCCTCTGGCAGGTGATTGACAAAATCAAGGGTGAGGCCTCGCAGGAGTTCGAGCGGATGTTCCCCGCCAAGCAGCCCTCCAAAGTGGTCATTCGGACCACCGCCGGCAAGGAGCACTCGGCTTACCTCGAGTATCCCAAGGGCGACCCGCGCGAGCCGATGACGATAGAGGATCTTTCGGCCAAGTTCAACGGTCTCTCGGCTGACCTGCTGGATGAAAAACGGCAGAAAGAAATTCAGGAGACTATCTTTTCCTGCGAGAAGCTGTCGGCCGGAGATTTCATGACGAAGCTGGTGGTGTAGGCACCCCTACTCTCGACCGCCCCCAGCCTGTTCGAGCATGCACCCTTGTGCCTCGCCGGGTTCTTCCAGGGTGATTTCTGGGTCGGCCAGTGAGACTTAGATGGCCATCCAGCTATAGCATAAACGCAAATAAACCAACGACTTAATATCAGCCTTTACCAGGATGAATGCCGCCTGATTTCTTTAAAAAAACTGTTGACAGGCGTTGCCGTTGCCGATATATTAACTATACAGTTAGTTAAACTAACCGGTTAGATTAACCATACAATTGGATTGACGATATGAATCAATTTAGAAAAAAGAGGTCTTCGAGCAGCTCAGGTGAGTCTGACACACGGGCCAAAATCCTGGATGCGGCGCTTGCCGAATTTGCCGAGCACGGCTTTGCCGGAGCGCGAGTAGACCGCATCGCCGCACAAGCCGGAATCAACAAAGCCATGATTTATTATCATTTCACTTCCAAGGACAGGCTTTATGAAAGCGCCATTGAGGAGTATGTCTCCGGCTTCATCAGCGAACTGGGCGGAAAGGTGTCCTCAGGCGTGGATATCGACAGTGTGCTCGGTTCCATGGCCGACACCTACCGCCAGGTGCTCGGCTCCGATCCCTACGCGCGCCAGATACTCCTGCGCGAACTGGCCGCCCCGCGGGGGAAAATTCTCGACAAGATTGCCTCGGTAATCAGAGATTCGGGAGTACCGGCCACTCTGGCCGCCATTTTGCGGGAAGGCGGAGAAGAAGAGAAGTTCCGCAGGATAGATGTACGGCAGGCCCTGGCCTCCTTTGTGCTGATGAACATCGGCTACTTTCTTCTGGCCCCCATCATCAACGAGGTGCTGGCGCTCGAAGACACCGAAAGCTTTGTAAACGAACGCAAAGACGCCGTTGTCGACCTTTTCCTGAACGGAGTGAGGGCACGATGAAAAAGCTCATACTCTTAATGATAGTGTTGGCTCTGCCCTGTGCTCTTTCCGCGCGGGAGTTGTCGCTGGTCGATGCGATAGACCTGGCGGTGCAGCATTCGTATGCGGTTCGAGCCGGCCGGGCACAAACAGCCGCGTTCGAGCAGGCTCTGAAATCGGCCCGGGCGGAACGCCTGCCGACGCTGACGGCATCGGCGACCGGCAGCTATGCCAGCGAGGTCATGTCCTTTGATATCGAATTGCCTTCCACCCTTCAGGTCAGCCGGGAATTCGGCAGCAAGGAAACCTACCTGGCCAGTTTGAAACTCACCGTGCCGCTTTACACCGGGGGCAAGCTCGGCGGTGGGATCGATTTGGCGGGAGCGGCGCTGGACTACCACACGGCCCTGGAGCAGGCCGGGGTCGAGCAGGTAGTATTCGCGGCTCGCGCAGAGTATCTTTCCCTGCTCCGCGCCGAGAAGCTGGTTGAGGTTTCCCACGCCTCCCTGGAGAGGGCCAACATAATCAGGAAAGACGTCGAGGCTTTGTATGCGGCCGGGGCGGCGGATTCGGTGGATCTTCTGGAGGCGCGGCTGGCCGTCACGCAGGCCGAGTTTGGCGTTCAGCAGGCCCGGACCAACCGGCGCTCGGTGGAAATACGCCTGGTAACACTGCTCGGGTTAGATCCATCGGCGTCGCTGCAGACCCGCGAGGACCTGCCCGCCCCGCCCGACGACAGGCTCCTGGCGGCGGATGTGGTGCCGGACAAGCCGCAACTGCAGGCCGCCCGCGCCGCAACGGTGATGAGCCATTCGCAAGTGGCCCTGGCGCGGTCGGACTTCCTCCCCACACTCTCAGCCTTTGGAGGATACACCTATGGCAAACCCAACCTCGACCCTTTCAATAATACGTGGAATGATTACTTCTCGTTCGGGGCTGCCCTGACCTGGTCTTTTAATCTCGCTAATAAACCCGGCTCCAATCTCAAAAAATCACAGCATCTTTATCAGACATCGTTGTACGAACAAGATCGGGTGACGGAGCAACTGAGCCGCGATGCCAGGTTGAGCGCGGAACAACTGCGACTGGCTCACGCCAGGTATGAGACGGCTCGCCTGAGCCACCGCACCACGTCCGAGAACTACCGTCTGGCGACCGCCAAACATCGCCAGGGAGACCTATCGGCCAACCGTCTCCTGGAGATTGAAGCTACGCTGGCGGCGGCGGAATCTTCCCTGGCGGCGGCCCTGGTGGACTATTACCTGGCCGAAAGCGCGTACTATTACGCGACCGGCTCGGACAAACTCAAAGAGGGACTGTAAAATGAAAGTTGCGTGGCTGAATCTTCTTGTGGCAGTACTGCCGATGCTGACCGGTTGCGGCGGCGGTGATCAACTTCCGGGTGGTTCGGGACTTGTCGAAAGTGATGAAGTCCTGGTGGCGGCCGAAACCTCCGGGAAGGTGGAGGCGCTGTTTTTTGACGAGGGTGCAACCGTTGTCGACGGCGACACGCTGGCGGTGATCGACCCCAGCCGGCTGCAACTGGAACTGTCTTCGGCCCGGGCTGGTCAGGAAGTCGCGCAGGCGCATTTGTACACCGCCGAAGTGCAACTGGAACGAGCCCGGAAAACCGAAGCCTATGCCGGTTCGGAACGTGACCGGATAGCCGCCCTGCTCGCCTCCGGTACCGCCACACAGAAGCAGTTTGACCAGGTCGAATATGAGTACTCGCAAGCCGTGGTGGCAGCCAAAGCGGCCCGGGCCGCCATCAAGACCGTAAAAGCGGAGTTGAACAGGATTGCGGCCGACATCAAAAGGATTGAGCGTGCTCAATCCGACTGTTATCCGGTAGCACCGGCCAGCGGCACCATCACCGAAAAATACATCGACAAAGGTGAACTGCTCAGCCCCGGCCGCCCGATAGCTAGAATCGCCCGACTGGACACCCTGTGGGTAAAAGTCTACCTGCCGGCGGCGGACTTCGCCCGCGTGAAAATCGGTGACCAAGCCACGGTGGATACGGAAACTTCACAGGGACAACTCGCCGGTGAGGTAGTGTGGATGGCCCAGGAGGCCGAGTTCACCCCCAAGAACGTCCAGACAAAACAATCGCGCGCCGATCTTGTCTACGCCGTCAAAGTGCGCGTACCGAACACCGATGGCGCCTTCAAAATCGGGATGCCGGTTTACGTGACGCTGGAGAGCCAATGAGCGCCATAACAGCGGTCAACCTTTCAAAAGCCTACGGCGATATCAAGGCTCTGAGCGATTTTTCTTTCACCGTGAATCGCGGGGAGATCTTCGCCCTGGCGGGGCCGGACGGAGCCGGCAAGACCACCCTGATAAGACTTCTATGTCACCTGGCGGCGCCCGACAGCGGCACGGCGATGATTGCCGGCCTTGACGTACAGACCAGCCACGAACAAATAAAACAACACCTGGGTTACATGCCGCAGCACTTCTCGCTTTACCCGGACTTGAGCGTCGAGGAGAACTTGACGTTTTATGCCGGAATCTACGGTTTGACGGGAGCGGCGTATCGAGACAAGCGCGACTATCTCTACACGTTTTCCAATCTGGCGCCGTTTGCCCGCCGACGGGCCGGGGCTCTCTCCGGCGGCATGAAGCAGAAACTGGCGTTGTCCTGTGCCCTCATCCACGACCCGGAAGTCCTGATACTCGACGAACCCACCACCGGCGTGGACCCGCTTTCGCGGCGGCAGTTCTGGGAGATTCTCCTGGCGCTCCGGGGGAGGGGAGTTGCCGTGCTCGTAACGACACCTTACATGGATGAAGTGGCCCGTGCCGACCGAGCCTGCTTCGTATTCGACGGACACAAGCTCTCGGAGGGGAGTCCCGGCGAACTGACCGGGCAGTTCCGCGGCCGGATCTTTTTTCTGGATCGCGAGCCGACCAGCCGCCTCGTGCGGGACCTGGACGACATCGAAGGATTGTCAGCCAGAAGATTCGGCTCGGGGCTGCATCTTTACATAGACCAGGATGCGCGCATCGAACAATTCCGGCAGCCGCTGGAGCGGCTCGGCATCGACGCGTTGAGTTTGAAACCGACGCCGGCCGACCTTGAAGACCGTTTTATTCAGCTAATGGAGAGCCGGCCGTGAAGGACACCGATGCGGTATACATAGAAAACCTCACGAAGAAGTTCGGTCATTTTACCGCGGTCGACCGGATTACGTTTGTGGTCAAAACCGGTGAGATATTCGGGTTTCTCGGGGCCAACGGCGCCGGCAAAACGACCGCCATCCGCATGCTGTGCGGGCTGCTTTTGCCCACCTCGGGCCTCGGCCGCGTGGCCGGATACGATATTCTCACGCAATCGGAACTGATCAAACGGACCATCGGGTATATGTCGCAGAAGTTCTCGCTCTATCCCGATTTGACCGGGCGCGAGAATGTCTACTTCTACGGCGCCGCTTACGGTCTTAGCAGGGGGGCCATCAAGGACCGGCTCGATGCTCTGTCGGAAAGATTGAAGCTGCGCGAGTTTCTCGACCGCCCGACCGCTTCTCTGCCCATCGGCTGGCGTCAGCGCCTGGCCCTGGCGGTGGCTATTCTGCACCGCCCCCGGATAATCTTCCTGGACGAACCGACGGGCGGCGTTGACCCGGTATTTCGCCGTCGGTTCTGGGGTGTCCTTTACGAGTTGGCCGAGGAAGGCGTAACTATCTTTGTCACCACCCACTACATGGACGAGGCGGAATACTGCGGGCGGATATCGATAATGCATCAGGGGCGGGTTATCGAGGCGGGCAAACCCCAGGAACTGATCGCGCAACACCGGGCGCACAACCTGGAGGAACTTTTTGTCGATTTGATCAAGAGTCAGGACCAGGCCGATGCGTAAGATTCGCTTCATAGCGCAGAAAGAAGTTTATCACATTCTCCGCGACCCGCGTTCGCTGGTTATCGTTTTTGTGATGCCGATCCTGATGACCTTCCTGTTCGGTTATGCCATCAATATGGATATAGAGAACATCACCATTGCGGTGGTGGACTACGACAGGACCTCTGCTTCCCGAGAATTCATCGGCGACTTTTTTAACTCGACCTATTTCCGTCCCTCGGCCGAGACGCCTGCTTTCCGGGACCCGGAGCGCCTGCTCAAGATGGGAGACGCAGCCGGTATCCTGACGATCAAGCCGGGATTCGCCGAAGCCCTGGCGAACGGAACCGAGTTCGAGATAGGCATGACGGTCGACGGTTCTGATGCGCAACTGGCCCTGGCGGTGCAGGCCTATTCCAATGCCATTCTTACCCGATTTCTTCTGGATCGCCTGCCGGCGGGGGCCAGTTTGGGCGGTATCCGGATTTCGACCCTCGTCAAATACAATCCCGACCTGAAATCATCGCAGTTTTTCGTGCCCGGCCTGGTGGCCATCCTCCTGTTGATGATATCCGCCCTGCTGACATCAATCACCATCGCCCGCGAAAAAGAGACCGGCACGATGGAGCAACTTTTAACGGCCCCGGTCAAACCGCGCGAGATTCTTCTGGGCAAGATCATTCCGTACGTGGCCATCGCCTTCCTCGACGGTATCCTGGTGCTGATTTTTGCCAAGCTCGTTTTCGGCATGCCGTTTGTGGGTTCCACGATGCTCCTTCTGCTGTTCGGTCTGATTTATGTCGCGGCGGCCCTGTCAATCGGCATTCTCATATCTTCGCTTGTCAATAGCCAGCAGGTAGCGATGATGGCGGCTCTGGTGACCACGGTTCTCCCGTCG
>CBFCYQ010000159.1:0-7075 GCA_965602205.1 uncultured bacterium
GCCGCAGGCATCATTGACATAGCCGGTGGAACAACAGCCTGGGTGCCCGGAATCTTAGACAGCACCGCGACGAGAGTACACCCCAATATCTTCTGGGCAGGCAACGGCATCATTTATGTGAACGATGAAGATTACGAAATTGTGAAAATCGACAGTAAATCCCTGGAGGTTTTGCCCACCGGTATCACCGCTATGGTCAACCCCTCCCCGGACGGCCGGTTCAACCTCATCAATGCCACCCGCTGGGAAAAAGGAAATTATATTGAAGTAATCGACCTGGTGGATCGCCGGAACATCTCCGGTCACGTTTACCAGTTGATAGGTGAGAGTCTCGACAAGCGGGATTACGGGATCGAGTTGTACGCCGGCTGGCTGGGTAACTCCGGCAGTTTGCTGGGTATAAACCTTGCCGAACGAACCCTCGTGATTGACGCCGACCGCCGGGAATTACTGTTCGACGAGCCATTCAGTGATATCGATTTTTATCTGGGAGCCTGGGTCGGTGCCGCCTCGGCATGGCTGGTAATAAAGAACCACAAAGTGACGGTTTTCGACAGGTCACGGCTGGCGGTGCCCGGTGAGTAACGTGCGGACAATCATCAAAGATAATAAGTGGCCGCTGATAATCGGCCTTGTCGCCGTCCTGGTGCGCCTGGTCTATCTTCTGGAACTGGACCGGTGGCCGGAATTCGCGGTGCCCATGGTGGACGAGAAGTGGCACTGGGAATGGGCCCGGGACATTGCCTCCAAATCTTTCTGGGGCGAGGGCGCCTATTTCCGGGCTCCCCTCTACCCTTATTTTCTGGCCGCCGTGGCGACTGTGACAGGCTATTCCGTCTTCTGGGCCAAACTCCTGCAGTCCCTGCTGTGCTTCGGCACCGCCATATTCACGTACCGCCTGGCCGAGCGCCTTTTTGGCCGCACCACCGCCGTTGTTTCGGGTTTCATGTACGCCTTGTACGGCGTTCTGGTGTTTTACGAGACGATGTTCCTGATTCCGGTGCTGTTCCTTTTCTTCGTGACGTGGGGCATGTATCGATACGTGGCGCATTTCGAATCGGCATCATTGAAGTCCTGGCTGCTGACGGGCGTTTTGTTCGGTTTGGCCGCGATCTGTCGCCCCAACATCCTGCTGGTCATACCGTTTTTGATGCTCTGGAAGTACTTCCGAGTCGAGGGCAGGCTTCTGCGGCCGGCCCGATTCGCGGCGCCACTGGTGTTGCTCGCAGGGCTGGTTCTGCCAATCCTGCCGGTCACGGCGCGCAATCTTATCGTCACCGGGGATTTCATATTGATCTCCTCCCAGGGTGGCATCAATCTTTACCTGGGCAACAACCCCTCGGCCGACGGTTTGACGATGCTGATGCCGGAGGTCGACCTGGACGAATCAATCTCATGGCGGCAGTTCGGGACCGTAACCAGCGCCACCGCACAGAGGCTGGCCGGGCGGGCGTTGTCGGAATCGGAAGTGTCTTCGTTCTGGAGCGATAGGGCCGTCGATTTCATCCTGGACAACCCCTCGCAGTTCTTGGGTCTTGTCTGGAAGAAGTGCGTTTACCTCGTGGATGGGTTTGAGAACAGCGACAATATTAACATATACCGCCACCGCGACCGGTCGTTGCTCTATTCTCTGCTGGTATGGCACCGGGGCATCTTCTTCCCCTTCGGCCTGCTGCTGCCTCTCGCGTTTATGGGTGTCTATCTCTGCCGCCGGGAGTCGCTGCGCCTGGCTCCGCTTTACGTTTACCTGATCGCCTACACCCCCTCGATAGTTCTCTTCCTGGTCACGGCGCGTCACCGGCTGTCGATGATTCCCTTCCTGATAATCATCGCCGCCGCCGGCCTCGTCAAACTGCGACAGATCCTGGCGCCCCGTATTGACAAAAGACAGCTCCTGATCGGGGGGGCTATCCTGATAGCACCGCTTATCCTGTTGAACCGGACCTATTATGGCCTGGGCCTAACCGGTATGTTCCAGATACATTTCAATGCCGGCATCGCCCTGGAACGGCTGAGCGATTATGCCGGCGCTGAAAGGGAATATCGCCTGGCGGACGCCGAATTCCCCTACTCGGCGCCGTTAATAGATAACCTGGCCCACGTCCAGTTCCGGCTTGGCAGGCACGACGAGGCCGAAAACAATTATCGCCGCGCGATCGGCGTGGATCCCGACTACGCCAATGCCTACAACAATTACGGTTTGCTGATGCAGCAGTCAGGCCGTCTGGATTCCGCCCTGGCGCTGTATTCGACGGCACTGGCAAAAATGTCCCCGGAGACCACCGACCCCGACGCCGTCGCCCAGACTATGGTCAATGTTGCAGAAGCACGGGAGCGGCTCGGCGATACCTTGACAGCCGCGGCCATGCTGGACACGGCCGTGGAACGGTCGGTCAGAAGCGCCAACGTCCTGTTCAAGGCGGCGGCTTTTTATGCCCGGCACGGTGAGGCCGCTCGCGGTGATTCGCTTTTCGACGCCGGGCTGCAACGGGGCGAGGGGTCCGCCGCCGACTGGTTCAATTCCGGACTGTCCCATCTCCGGCGAGGTCAGATTGAAACGGGTGTCGAACGGATGCACCGGGCCGTTGCCCTCGATTCGGCTTTATATCAAGCTTACTTTACGCTGGCGGCGGCACACCGCGACACGGGTTCCCCGCGCGACTCCGTCGACAAGTACCTGGACCTGTGCTTGAAATACAATGCCCGGTATGCTCCGGCGGTCAGGCTGCGCGATGAGATGAAGTAGCGGCCGTCTCAGTATTTCCGGCGGCGTTCGATAAGATAGTTGGACCCCGGCATGCGCTTGGTGGCCGTCTTCAGGTCAGCCAGCATCCGGGACATCTCCCCGGCGTGTTCAAACTCACCATTGGAATTGGGAAGCACCGCTATTGATATCGTCAGCAGCGGAAACTCCTCTATCTCACCCCGGCGGTTCGTGGTCGTGATGGACCCGCGCTCGCGGTCTTCGGGTTCGTAGCGGTATTGAATCAGGGCATCAAAGGTTTTAATAACGGCGGCACATATCGTCTCCACGAGGTCGATGGAAATAATGAAGATGAAATCATCGCCGGCAATATGCCCCACGAAGCCGCCGCGACAGACATCGAACACCGCGTCCTTGACGATCCTGGCCGTCAGCTTGATCACTTTGTCACCGAAGACATAACCGTAATAATCATTGTAGGCTTTGAAGTTGTCGAGGTCGGCATAACAGACGGCAAAATCGGCGCCCATCTCGAGCAGCTTGGTAATCTCGCACTCAATCATGTTCATACCCGGCAGACGGGTGGTCGAATTCACCGCCAGGTCGCGGCGGGAGCGCTCAATCACCTGCTGTATGCGGACTTTCTCGAGTTGGTCGATCCACTCCCCGAAGATGAAATCCTCCGCCCCGTTCTCGTAGGCCGCGATGGCGACGTTATCCGAAGGATTGGGGTGATAGAGTATGGTGGGGATTATCGACAAGAAGACATTGCGTTTGATGGCGCGCACCATTTCGATTTCCCCCAGCAGGTCATGTTTGCCGCCGATGATTATCAGGTCGATGGGAAAACGCTGGCAGATGGTGACCAGTTCGTCAAGTTTATCGAAGTAATGGAAGGAGACTTCCTTGCGGCGGTAGAACTGTTCGAGATGGAAATCGAGGCTCACCCCAACTTGCTTGACCGCAAAATGATAAGCGGCCCGGGCCGGCTCAGCCAGATTTATCGGGCCGGGCCAGTTCTCTAGGATGGTACTTTTTGTGCTCAGCAACTATGTAGTCTCGGTCTACCGTCGTATAAATCTGCGTAGTAGATATATCGGCATGACCGAGCATTTCTTGCACCGCGCGCAGGTCCGCTCCCCCTTCAAGCAGGTGTGTGGCAAACGAGTGGCGGAAAATGTGAGGTGTTACGCGCTTGGTAACGCCGGCCCTGCGCACCCACTTTCTAACCACTTTCCACAGGCCCACGCGTGAGAACTTCTCGCCTAATTTGCTGGTAAATATATGGTTAGACCTATTCTTCCCCGGTCTGTCCTTTTTGACGGCCAGATAATTCTCTACTGCCCGGCGAGCGAATTCCCCCAGCGGGACCAGGCGCTGCTTGTTGCCCTTGCCAGTCACCCGGATAAAGCCCGCCTCAAACTCAATGTCGCCAAGGCGCAGTTCGATCAACTCGGATATGCGCAACCCGCAGCCATAGAGGATTTCCAGGGCAGCCCGGTCTCTTTTGCCGGCCTCGGTAGCCGTGTCGACGCCTTCGATTATGGAGGAGACCTCCGCCGGTGACAGGTAGTGCGGATGATACCGGGAAATCCTGGGAGCCGAAAACGATTCCACGGGACTGCCCGGGATGATCGCTTTCTCCTTGAGGTATTTGAAAAACTGCTTGAGAGTGGATATCTTGCGCGCTATCGTGGCCGGGCGGCGACCGACTTTACCCAAATGCGAGACATAGCTACTCACGGCCGCCGGAGCCACATACCGGGCATCGGTAACCTTGCCGTAAGTCTGAAAGTCCTTTATATCCAGACGGTACGCCGAGAGCGTGTTTTCGGCCAGGCCCCTCTCCAGCTTGAGATGCTGCAGGTAGTCCCGGATACAAAGTTCAAACCTGTCTATATCGTCAGACGCCATGAGCTATCGATATCGCTGCGACAACGTCGTAGCCGGCCGCGACCAGAACCCGGCGAGCTTCCATCAGGGTCGAGCCGGTCGTCACCACGTCATCCACCAGAATGCAGGCCGGCCGCGAGGATGTTTCTTGCGCGGTTTCAAAGACACCCGCCACATTTGCCTGCCGTCCGTCGAACCTGACTTTGGTCTGAGGCTGCCGGTTTCGGGTTCGATAAAGGATGTCATCGGCGACGGAAAGGTTCAGCGGCACAGCCAGTTGCCCGGCCAGCAGCGCGGCCTGGTTGTAACCCCGAATGCTCTCTCGGTGCCGATGAAGCGGAATCGGCACCAGCAGCCGGGCCTGTTTTTTATCTATGTAGCTGCCGAATCGGTTGTGCAGCAGGTGCGCAAAAACCCGGGCCGGCGATGTCACTCCCTTGAATTTGAACTGGATAATGATATCTCTCAGTGGCGACGAGTAGTCACCATAGGCGTACAGCGGCAGGTAATCGCCGCCGCAGGCCGTGCAGGCACGATCGTCGCCGAGCATGGTGAGGCAGTTCAAACACAGGGGGTGCTTAAAGGCCTGGATGCTCTCCAGGCAATCGTCACAGACGGCGCCCGGGCCGTCAACGTAGCCGGCACACCCGGGACAAAGCGGCGGCAGCACGAAATCGAGAAGACCGTGGAGCCACTCCAGCCTTCGAACATTTCCGGCAAGGACCATGCTTTAAAGAAAGCCCCTCGATGCCGCCATTACAAGGGAAATTTAGCGCCAGCGGCGCGCTATCGGGCGGAGTAGAAAATAGATGATTGCTGCCGCCAATAAAATAGCCGCTGACGTATGCAGCCATCCAAGCTCCCTACCGGCTTCGCCGATACGGTATACACCGGTGACCCCCAGAAGGTCATAGAGTCGGTCAACTACTATGCCGCAGACAACCGCGACCACGATTATTGAAATCAGGTATCGCATCATCGACCAGCCCCTCAGAATCTTAGAAACCACCACCAGGGAAGCGACGTTGGTGGCCGGGCCGACTATGAGAAAAACGAGGATGGCGCCCGGCGAGAATCCCAGTGACAGCAGGGCGGCGGCCAGCGGAGTTGACGAGGTGGCGCAGATGTATAGAGGCAGACCGACGACGATGGCCCCGATGTAGCCTCCCCACCCGCTCTTGAGCGCCGCGGGCACATCGAGCATATCAACCCCGAGCGCAACCGTGACCAGCCCGGCCAAGACATATCCGAAAAAAAGGTACGGGGCCAGGTCGGCGAGCAGGTCGGTAAAAGCATAGCGGATGCCGGACCAGATTCGCCACGGCAGCGACTGGTTTGCCGCGTCGGTCGCCGTGGACGAGCAAGCGCAGGCGTCGCCGCAGTCGTCCGGCGGTATATCACGGACCTGCTTTGCATCCGGATACATCGATTCGAAAAGACCGGCCGTGGCCGCCGTCAAAAACGCCGTCACGGGCCGGGCGACTGTCAACAAAGGGTCGGTCAGGGCATACGTCAGGAGAATCGAATCAACACCCGTTTCGGGAGTAGAGATGAGAAATGACGTGACGGCTTCTTTGCTCACGCCGGATTTGTGGAACTCGCGCGCCACCGGAAGCACCGAGCACGAGCAAAGCGGCAGGGGGATGCCCAGAAGAGCCGCCCGGAAAATATCCGAACGGCCGCCTCGTTTCAAGAAACGGTTGACGATTCTCTCGTTGAGTACGAGGTGGAGAATCCCCGCCAGAAAGAGCCCCACAAGTAAAAGAAAAGCCGAGTCTACCAGCAATTTCCAGATCGACTCGGCCCAGTTTTCAAGAAAAAGTAACACCGCTGACAATAGCTACTCGGTTTGCTTATCCAACTCCTGCAAATACGCCCGGGCTGTCTCAGTTGCCCGTCCGTCGGGCTCCAACTCGATATACCTGTTCCAATAGACCCGTGCTGAGTCTTTCTGATCGAGGCCGAAATGCACGATCCCAAGATTGAAGTTGCAGATACTGTGAACCGAGTCTTTCTCGTACACGATTCGCAACTCTTCCAGGGCGCGCTGTGGAAGACCCATGCCGAAAAGACAGGCCCCGAGGTCAACCCGCACGTCAGGCGAGGAGCCGTCTATTACCAGCGCCCGCTTGTAACTTTCGGCCGCAATCGGGTAATTCCCCTGGTCCATCATTTGGTTGCCGGTTGCCACCAGACCTTCGTAGTCCGTCGGCAGGTCACCGAGGCCCGCCGTCATACCTTCCATGCCCCCCTCGCCATGAGGGTTCTCGGTCTGCGTCACGTTTACCGGGGTGGCAGCGGGTTTCTTGAATATAAAGTAGCCGGCCGGGACAAGCACGATCAGGGCCAGCACTACCAGCGTATCGCGCTTGACGGTGCTGCGTCCGGTTCGCGCCGGTTTTGATCCGCGGGCGCCGTTTTTCTCCGAAGCCAGTGAGGCTCCGCACTCGGGACAGAATTTCGCCTTTATCGGCAGTT
>CBFCYQ010000160.1:0-7063 GCA_965602205.1 uncultured bacterium
CTGACATCGGCGAAACTCAGGATATCGGCCGAATAGAATATCGATTTGCCCCCGGCCACAATGCTGAGACAGTGGCACTGCATCCGGTTGGGCAGGTCAAGCCGCGAGAGGAGATCGGCATGACCTCTCAAATGATTATTGCCTATGGCGGTCAGCCGGAAATCCGCATCGTACACAAAGCCGCTCTCGTACCCTATCAGATTGATTTCGAACGGAAGCTTTTCCTTTATCAGATACACCGCCGGCAGGAATCTCTCAAACGGCTCGACAAACTCGGCCGGCAGATAAATATCCAGGCTTTTCTTCCGCCCGGCCAGGTATATCATCTGTATAAACAGCGGCAACTCCCCGACATGATCCGAATGGGTATGGCTGATAAATATCCGGTCGACATCGGTGGGCCGAAAACCCTGTTTCAAAAAAGACGAAGCTACGCCCCCGCCGCAATCCACCAGCGACAGGCTATCCCCGGTCCTCAAAAGGTACCCGGCCGTGGCTCTCTCAGCCTGGGGGGCGCCCGACGATGAGCCGAGGACTGTAAACGAATAACTTACGGCCATATGAACTCCTCGTTTTGGGCTAAACTTAACACCTGCAGCGGGTTCAGGCAAGTTTCCATTTCGAACTCCGGCCCGCCTGCCCCTCGCGTTCACTTCCCCCGGTTCTCCGACCCAATCCGCGCTAACCTAAATGAGGATTGTACCGATAAATCACATTGAAAGACTTTTCGGCACATTTGCCCGAGCAGGTGGGCTGATTGCGGAGAATCCTGCGAAATCTGCAAATCAAAGGAGGCGTCTATGCCACTTATCGTATGGGATAGCAGCTACAGCGTGCACCTGGAAGAAATGGATCGGCAGCACCGGAAACTGATAGCCATAATCAACCAGCTTGATGAAGCCGTTAAGCAGGGACGCGGCCGGGAGGAGATCGGACAGGTTCTGAACGAGTTGGCCGCGTACACGCGGTATCATTTCACCGATGAAGAGACGCTTATGACACAGCATGACTACTCCGAACGCGAGGACCACATTAAAGCACACCACGTCTTCATGCAGAAAATCCAGGACTGCCACACCCAATACCTTTATGGCAAGGCGCATGTAGCGACAGAAGTACTTGATTTTCTGGCAAACTGGTTAGTGGGCCATATCCAGGGCAGCGACAGGGAATACGGGGCCCGGATTGCCGGGAAGATGGCGGCCCGACCGTAGCCCGAAGTCGAAAATCTCAGCCGAAAAGGGTGCTGATTCTCTCCAGAGCTTCTTCGCAGTCCGCTCGAGTGACATCCAGATGAGCTACCAGCCGAATCTTCTTCGGCCCGAAGGCTACCGCCCACAGGTTGACCTCTTTCATCCTGTCAAGCGCGGCTTGGGCAGTGTTGCCGTCGGTGATGTGGGCCACCACGATATTCGTTTGCACGCGGCTCATATCAACGTCGAAGGCGTTCAACCGGTTTAAGCCTTCAGCCAGCATCCTGGCATTAGCATGGTCATCGGCCAGACGAGCGATATTGTTTTTGACGGCATAGTAACCGGCTGCAGCGATAATGCCCACTTGACGCATGCCACCGCCAAAGAGTTTGCGGACCCGGCGGCATTTCTCGATGAATTCGGTGCTGCCCAGAATCATGGAGCCGACCGGCGCTCCCAGACCCTTGGATAGACAAACCGCAACGGAATCGAAGGGCGCCGTCAACTCGGCCAGCGACAGGCCAGTCGCCACGTGGGCATTCCAGATGCGCGCACCATCAAGATGCAGAATCAGACCAAACTCGTCGCACACCTGCCTGACTTTCAGGATTTCGTCCTGGGGAAGAATCGTACCGCCGTGTCGGTTGTGCGTGTTCTCCAACTCGACAAGCCGGGTTTCGGGGCAGTGGATGTTTTTTGGCCGGATGTTCTGACGGACCATCTCAGCGGTGACCATCCCCTGCTCCGTCGTCAGAAGATTGACGAGAAGCCCGGAGTGCACCACCGGCCCCGCGGCCTCATAGTTGACAATATGGCACTCCCGGTCGCATAGAATTTCCCATCCGGGCAACGAATGAACCTTCAGGCATATCTGATTGCCCATAGTCCCGGAGGGCACAAACAGCGCCGCTTCCCGGTCGAACAGCTTGGCCACATGGGCCTCGAGTTTCTTGACGGTGGGGTCGTCGCCAAAAACATCATCGCCGACTTCGGCCTCGAAGATCGCCTGGCGCATTTGAGGTGAAGGGCGGGTGACAGTATCCGATCGCAAATCAATGATTTTCATGACGTTGAATATAAGCAACGCCACCGGGACTAACAAGCGCCTAGAGTTCGGATTTTTCCGCAGATACCAGATGAAAAACCCGGACTATAAAGAACGGCCGCCCGGGCAGGGCGGCCGTTGACAAGACTTTCCGGCGGAGCCTCTAGTCCACGGGAGTAACTCTTTGCGCCCGTAATCCCTTATCTGTGTTGGCCAATTCGTAGAGAACCGCTTGACCTTCCTTGAGAGTTTTGAAGCCGTCCATGTCGATGGCGGTATAGTGCACGAAGACATCCTGCTTGGAATCCTCGCTGGAGATGAAGCCCCAACCTTTGTAATCATTAAAGTACTTAACCGTGCCCTTAGACATTTAGGACCCTCCGATGGAGATTCGCTGATAATTCCCACTCACTCTTATTATACGTTCGAACAGACGCGGCGACAACAAAAAAGATGGTGGATTGTCAAAAAGCGACCAGGATTCTGCCAAGGAGCGTCATGGCCAGGCCGGATAGAATGGGTACCGAGACATTGTCGTCCACTCCCAACGGCAAGGCTTCGACCACGGCGGCCACAAGGGCGCCAAAAAGAGCCACTGGCAGGGCCAGGCCCGGAACGATGGCGGCCACGATGATAGTACCGGCGAGACAGGCGGCCGAGCCTTCAACGGATTTTCTGGAAAACAGCTTATGGCGGCCGAACTTACGCCCGATAACAGCCGCCAGGCTGTCACCGACGATTATAAACGCCAGAGCCGCAATAGCGATGGGCTTGTTATATAAAGCTATCGTCAAACATACCGTTGTAAGTATATAAGTAGCACCGGTGAAATCTCCCATGTGTTCGTGATTTCGGATTATCGGTGAAATGATTCTACCGGCAAATCCGGTCCAGAACGACCAGCGGCGCAGACGGGAGATATCAATCAGGATCATCAGCAGAGCAATTGGCACCATTATCATCAGCATCGCAACCCTGTCCAACTGCAACAGATAATATCCGCAGGGGATGACCAGGGCTCCCATATGAGTAGCCTTGCGGGCCAACTCCTGCTTAAATGTGATCTGATCGCCCGTAGCCGTTCCTTCGAACTTCATGGCTGCTGGATTCTGTCCTCAAGCGGTTTCAGATGAACTGGATAGAGCCGGCCTTTAAACCTGGCTCCGTACTCGGCGTAGAGGCCGTCACGAAAACGGAGCTTGACTTCCTCCACATGGTCTCTTTTCAGGATGCCGATAATCTTGAGCCGGGCATCGTCAAACGATATCGGTGCTCGTACCGCCACAACTTTCACTACCTGGTAACCGAGGGGAGTCCGGACCGGATGCGAAGCCTCACCGACCGGCGTTATCTGGGCTGCCCGGTACAACTCCGCAGAAACGTCCTCCGGTCCGATACGGGTCGGCTCGGCTGATTGAGGCTGTCCCGCCGGGTCAGCCACACCGTAGGCCTGCGCCAGATCGCGAAGATCGACCCCGGCCATAGCCTGGTCCCGGACAAATTCGCCCACGACGGAATCCGGCACGATCATGTGCTGCACGGTCAAGGGCTTGTCCACTGTGAATTGCCCCAGGTTCTGCTGATAGTAATACTCAATCAGCTCTTCGGAGGGTTCCCATTCGGGTTGATAGCTGTCCTGAAATATAACCGCTTTTCGGTACTTGTGTCTCAGGTTACTATCCGCCTGCATAACATCAGGGAGAGTGTCTATCTTGGCCTTTCTGGCTGCCTGCACTATGATGACTCTCTCGGCCAACTCGCGGAGTGCCTCCTTTTTCATGTCGGGAGTAGTGTTAGTCACCCCATATTTCTCGCGATAGGTCTCCTCGAGGCTTCTTAGATAATTGACATCAATCGTGTCCAGACCGTTCAGAATTGCCGCCCATTCGTCGCGGGCCTGGTAATAAATATTCTTGTCCATGATTTTGTCATTATATACCAGGTTAATCTCCTTCCTCAGCGAATCCATGATACTGCTGGCGAGAGCGTTGGTCTTGATGGTCAGGGCATTCTGGCTGATGAAACCGTAAAATTTGTCAACCGGGGCCAACCCCGCCGGGACATGGTCCGCAATATAGAGGATGTGCCAACCGTCCTGGTCGCGATAGGGCGCAGAGACTTCCCCCGCTTTCATGGAGAAAGCGATCGAGTCAAAAGGATCGTAATACTGGTCGCGGGGTGTCCAGCCGACCAATCCGTCCCTGTCCCGCGTGTAGACGTCCTGCGAATACTGACGGGCTGCCGATTGGAAGGAGTCGGCGGCTGCCGCTTTTTCCCGGACCTCGAAAACCAGCCTTTCGGTCTCCCGCTCCAATTGCTCATCACTGAGGCCGGCGTAACGCGCAGAATCCGGACCCTGCAGGAGACCTTTTGCGGTAATCATTATCTGGAACAGCAGAACGTGCTCCTCAACGGTAAACAACTCCGGGTTGTCGTGGACAATCTCCAAGACTTCTTGAGAATCGATAGTAACCTGCTGGTAGACTACTTCCTCAAAATACCGCCGCGTCAGAAGCCCATGAAGCCGCAACTTGTAGAGATGAAACTGTCTTTTGTGCTCGTCGAGACGAACGCCGCCGGCCTTAATGCCCGCGAGAGTGTCAGCTACCAGACTGTCCAGAAACAATTCAATGGTGGCGACATCAAGAACCCCGCCTTTGCGCAGCAGCTTGCTCTCCACCAGGGACTTCTGCAGGTCAGCCACTGAGAAAGAAAAATAGTCGCTGGCTTCAACGACGTCATAGTCGAAATCATCAAGGTTATAGTCATAGACTACCGAAGGGCGCGAACCGCAACCTGCGGCAAGCAGGACCATCGTCAGACAAAGTAGGGCAATCGGGCGAACATTCATCTTTCTAACTCCATGTTATGTCGTAGAAGTCGAAAAATTATACAATGGAGTGGCAAAAACAAGCCTAAATTTCCATAAAATCAGGCAGGGACAACGGCGCCGGCCGTGCCGGCCGGATCTTTTTCGAGCTTTTCCGGAGAGAATTTCGCGAATTCGATAAGGAAAGTGGTACCTTCGTTTTCCTGCGAAGTCACGTTGATGTTGATCCTGAGTGTTGAACAGATGCGGTGAACAATAGACAGCCCCAGGCCCGTACCCTGTTTTTTGGTCGAATAGAACGGCTGATAGACTTTCTTGAGATGCTCGCGGGGAATGCCGGGCCCATTGTCCTGAACATATAACTCCACCGTGTTTTCCCTGCGGCCGACGACCAACCGGAAGGTAAGTTCGCCGGGGTTTCCGTTAAAGGCTTCACAGGCATTGACGGCCAGGTTTAGTAGAAGCTGTTTGACCAGGTCCTCATCGCCGACCACATAAACGATGGACTCATCGGACTGAAAATCGACGTTGATATTGTCACGGAAGCTGTCGTGGTGGTACAGAATCTCTATTATTTCACTTATGACGTGGCAGAGTTCCAGTTTGCTGTAGGTTGGTCGGTCGATGCGAGCGTAAGACAAGAACCCGCTCAGTATTTTGCTGAGGCGGTGTGATTCCTTGACTATTAAACTCATCAGACGTTCGTTTTCGCCGGTGAACTGCAACTCGCTTTTGAGCACTTCGACAGATCCCGAAATGGATGCCAGAGGGTTGCGGATCTCATGCGCAATGGAAGCTGACAATTCACCGATAGCGGCCAGCCGGTCGGCGGTACGAACTTTTCCCTCGAGCCTTTTGGCCTCAGTCAGGTCAGAGAATATGGCAATGACCCCTCGCAAGGCCTGGCTCTCCTCCGTCAATATTGAAGTAGAAAGGCCCAGCGGAAGGCTGGTGCCATCCTTTTTTTTGATCATTACTTCCCGTCGGGGATGCTCGGTGCCATAATTCAGTCCATCTAACAGAGCCGTAACCAGTTGCGGCATGCGCTCCGAGAAGGCTTCTTCGCAGCGCAGTCCCTTGACCTCTTCCTCGCGGTAGCCGAGTATTCGTTCGGCGGCGCGGTTGAAATAGACAATGTATCCCTGCGCATCTATCGTCAACAAGCCGGAGTTGAGATGGCGCAGGATATCATCGGTCTCCAGCTTGGCTCTCCTGAGGGCCTGCGAAGTCGCAGCCAGTTGGCGACCCTGGTGCTTCAGCCTCTCCGCCAGATAGCCGGAGATAAAGGCCACCAGGTAGAATATCAGGATATGAAGGAAGATGGAGTAAAAGACGCTATCCTGGGCCGAGAAAATCGTCCTCAGCGCTTTCATCGAGATATCCGGTCCGACGGTGCTGCTCAGGCCCAGCCAGATAATGAAAGCATAAGCCATCGATACCAATGATGCCACCAGCAAGGTACCCACCAGTCGGTAGACCAGCGCGGCTGAGACGATTGTCAGAATAAACAGCGCCGAAAACGAGGAATGCACGTTGCCGGTGGCGTAGATGATGCCCGACTCAATCGATATCTCGAGCAGGAACTGAAAGGCAATCACGGATGTGACCAGGTCTTTCAGTCTTAGCTTCTTGTCAAACGCCAGCAGAACCGTCAAGAAAAGAGTGAAAACCGAATATGTTATAAACTGCAGTCGCAGAAAGCCCGGATAGTGCATCCAGAAGACCACGACGGCGAAGATGATAACAAATGAGGCCAGCCGCAGGGGAATGAACCAGCCCAGTCTGTCGAGGCGCTCTCTTGGTTCCATCAATAATAAACGGCGCCTCGTGGGCGCCGTTATACCAAATCTTAAGGTTTTTTATACCGCACGTAGGACATGGCCGACGACTCTATATCTTTCCGATGATGTCGAACATCGGCAGATACATGGCTATCAAGATGCCTCCGATCACAATACCCATCAACACGATGATGATCGGTTCGATGATGGAGGT
>CBFCYQ010000161.1:0-7036 GCA_965602205.1 uncultured bacterium
GGCGATATCAAACTGGCCAACATGATACCAAACGTTTACGAGATCTACGATCTGCTCGAGTTTGATAATGTCATCAAGGCGTTTCCGTCCGTCGACGAGGCCCGCGGCGACTTTGGCTCACCGGCACCCGGGGCCGTAAAAAAAAAAGACCGGGAAGTGACGGGAGTGACGGTGATTGACCAGGTCACGGCCCCGGAAATTCGCTTTTCCGCCGGCCGGACGGCGTCTGTCGAAACCGAGATCGATCCCGACTCGACGGATGTGGATGTGATGGTTATACGCCTGGTCAAGAATGATCCCTTTGCCTCGATTTCCGAGATGAAGAGCGAGATTAACCTCCGCCGCCGGGATGGTGCCGTTTCCTGGTGGCAGGTGTTCGCAGCCCTGCGCCGCAAAGGGCTGTTGACCCGGCGAGCTCGATTCCGGTTCGTCCGCGGACGTTAAGCCGGCGGCTGATCGGCGGTGAACTCAGGAAGGTTGTATTCCGTAGGGTGGAGAATATGGTAAGCGAAACAGCGTTGATAATTCTGCTCGGTGCCCTGGTTGTGGCCCTCTCGGCGCTTCTACTCACGAGAATCCTCGGGGAAAAAAGGGAGATGGGCGCCATCCGGCGCATGAACCTGTCCGTTTTCTCGGATTTCCTGAGAGCCAACAGTCGGGAAGGTAACATCCAGCAGGTCGCCGGAAAGGTTTCCGATCTGCTGAAGACCTCGTTCGGATGTGAACGTATCGTCTTTCTCAGGAAAAAGCGTAACGTTTTGGAATTGAATTATTATCACGGTCTGGACAGCTTTAACCGGCGGGATTTCAGGGTCCCCTATCATCACCGGCTCTCGGAGGAGTTGAGGAAGGATTTTCTACCCCGTGATATTGAAGTGCTCGCGCCCCTTCTGCCCGACCGGCTCAACCGGCAGTTGACCAGCCTGGGGGCCGACGTTTTTTTTCCCATATTCTGGCGCGAGAATTTGTACGGCATCTATTTTATCCGCAGCACGATTGAGACCCGCTCGCCGTCGTTTAGCGTCTTAACAGCCAGCATCGCCCAATCCCTGTCGGCCGCGTATCATATCAAGTGGCACGAGTCCAAACACGACCAGCTTAAGAAGCGACTTGACGACGTCAGGCTGGTGGCCCAAAAGGGAGCTCGGGGCGGCCAGTTGCGACGGAACAGTATCCTCAAACTGGTAAAACACCGCAATTCGGAGACGATCGTTCCCAAGATTGTCAGCGCCATCAAGAGCGATCTCGAAATGAAACGCATCGCGTATGTTTACGAAAATAAGGGTGAGGCGGCTCTCCCGGTTATGTTTCGGGAGGGGGTGGACAGCGACGTCGATGCGCCCGACAAGAAAGTATTCGACGAAGTCATTGGTATCCTCTCGGACAGCGAACCCCGGGAACTGGCGGCGTTCATCGCCGGGCACCCTGCGGTCGGGGAGTGGACCAGGCAGTTGAAAGCCGGCGGGCTGGACTATATCGTCTCGTTCCCCTTGTCCTCGAAGCGTTCCGGAATAATAGTATGGGCCAGCGACGAACCTCTTCAGGCGACCTCGCGCCAGCTGGGGTTCCTCAAGCCGCACACGATGGAGTTGGTGGAAAGTGCCGAATCCTATCAGAAAATCGAGGAGATGTCGTTTACCGACAACCTGACGGGTCTGGCCAACCAGCGGTATTTCTCGAAGCGCTTGAACGAGGAGGTCAGCCGCGCCGAGCGGTACGGACGCAAACTCGCTCTCATTCTTTTCGATCTGGATCAACTCAAAATCATCAACGATAAGTATGGCCATCTGGCGGGGGATACCATCTTAAAGCAGATGGGAGAAATTCTGCGAAACTCAATAAGAAGTATCGATATCATCGCCCGGTATGGCGGCGACGAGTTTTGCATCATCATGCCGGAGGCGGATGCCAGAACCTGTGTGCGGTTCATGGAACGATTCAAAGAAGAGATTGCCCGCTCGGAATTTCTAATCGAAGGTGTCGACGGCGTGGTCCGTTGCACCGCCTCGTTCGGCGGAGCCATTTTCCCCGATCACGCCGGCCAGCCCAAAATGCTGATCCATAACGCCGACATGGCCCTGCTGAAGGCCAAGGAATCCGGGCGAAACAACTATCTTCTCTATAGCTGAGCTATTCGGGGCAGGCTTTTTTAACTTTACTGTCGAAGTTGGCTGGTCTATATTATCGTATAAACAAATTATTAAAAGTGCCGATTTTAATATAAGCTGTTATAGGAAAGATACTTAGATATGAAAAAGCGCTGCTCACTTATCGTATATGTCCTTGTGATAGCCTGCCTGTTCCTGGCTGTGCTTCCGGCTCTGGCCGAGGACTACCGGATCGGACGGGGCGATGTGTTGGAGGTCAGGTTCTGGCAGGATCCGGAGTTGAATACTCAGGTCCGTGTTAACGCCAACGGGTTCATCACCCTGGATGTTGTCGGTCAGATTGAGGCTTCGGGCAAGACAACCGAGCAGTTGCAGACCGAAATTGTAAGGCAAATTTCACGCTTGAACAAAAGAATTTCTCAAGCGGTGGTGCTGGTTGTGCAGTATAACTACCAGTACGTGTTTGTCACGGGTCAGGTAAACCAGCCCGGCAAGTTGACCTTCGAGGAGATCCCCGACCTGTGGACGATTATCAACGAAGCCGGCGGTATCACGGCCTTTGGTGATCTGAGTCGTGTAGCGATAATCCGCGGTGGCGAGGATGCCGGAAAAGTCGAAGTCGTCAATGTTGCCGAAGCTATCGCTCGAGGGCAGCTTGACAAATTGCCTGCGGTTCGTCGGGAGGATACCATCGAGCTTGGCCGCTCCCCTGCCGGTGTGCCTTCGGGGGATGTAGGTCAGCCGATTGAGCGAAGAAATATCTTCTATGTGATTGGTGCCGTGACGACTCCCGGCCCGATAAAGTTTGAGGAGAATGTTGATGTTATGGAAGCTCTGGCCCTGGCAGGAGGTCCGGCCCCGGATGCCGATTTGAAAAAAGCGCGGATTATTACCAAAGACGGCCACTATGCCCAGTCTTTGCAGTTTGACCTCGAGAAGTACGCTGAGACCGGTGCGCTCCCGCGATACATCATGCGCCGCGAGGACACTTTTCTTCTGCCGCGCAGGGGGGAGGGCTTTCTGGGCATCGGAGTCGGTACGGTGGCCGCTTTCCTGGGCGCCGTTACTTCGGCGATACTGATATACAACCAGCTCAAACCTGAGGATACACCTGCCGGCGAGTGACGGCCGAGTGCGAAAGAGAAATCGATGCCGGAACCGAGAAAAGAAAAGAGTTTCAACGTACGGGAAGTACTTGCTGTCGCCTTTAAGCGCAAGTGGCTGGTCATTCTCCCTATCATTGTCGTCACGGCGATTGCTTACGGAAGTTCTTTGATGATGGCTCCGGAGTACCGTTCCTCGGCCATCATATGGATCGACACACCTTCCAACCTGTCCCGGGAACTGGTGGAAATCATCGGCGGCGGCGGTGGCGTCCGCGAAGGCGGCGAGGCCCAAAGACGCCGGCTGCTGGCTCTGGAGAACGAGCTCAAATCACAGACCTACTTGTTCCAACTCATCCGAGACCTCAATCTCGACAAAGACCAGGCTGTTTCTCGCGCCGCGGCCAAGATGCGCGAAAGGAACCCCGAGTTCAGTCTGGAGCAGCTCAAGTACGAGTTGCTGGTCGATCAGTTGCGGGGGCAGATCGATCTCAGAATCGTCGGAGAAAATCAAATCGAGATTATTGTCGAATCGAATGACCCTATTCGGGCTCGCGACATGGTGAACCGGCTGGCCGAAATCATGGAGACGGAAAAGACCAAGTACGAACTGGAAAAGATTCTCGACAACCAATCCTTCGCCGACCTTCAGCTCCAGAAAACCGAGAACGATTACCGCAAGGCCGTCGACTCTCTTACGGCCGCACAATCCCGTTTAAACAAGATGCACTTACCGGAGAACATCTCTTCGGAAGCCAACCGTCGGGATATCATCTCCGACATTGACAAAGCCAAGCTGGAGATGAGGGATTATCTGGACGAAGAGCAGGGCCTCAGACGCCAACTGGTTTCCTTCGACCTGGAAGACGTACGCCTGCGGTACACCGATACGATCGTGGAACTGCGTAGCGACATTGACCACGAGATTACCACCCTGGCCAGTATGATGGAAAAATATGTCTGGAACGAACAGAGCGTCATCAATGTCAACATACGCCTCAATGATAACCTGAGGTTGCTGGAGGGGGAAATCGCCCGGTCCGTTGAAGGGCAGTTTGCCTCTGAATCGGCCGACCGGCTGGACGTCTTGAAAAGGTATTTTATCGTCAAGGAGAGTCGTGATGTTTCCAATTCGAAAGCTAACCAGTTTCAACTTTCGCTCGACAGGATAGATGAGCGAATCAACCTGATACCTCGGCTTCAGGCCGAGATTGTGGAGTTTCAAGGGCGGGTGGCGGAGGCACGCAAATACCGCGATGCTTTTAAGTCCGAGGAGGCGACCGTCGAGATACTTTCCCAAAGAGTCCGGGAGCGCACCAAGTACAAGGTTATTGAACCGGCCCGGGTTCCGCTGGCGCCCTTCTGGCCCAACAAGAAGAGAATCCTGGTGCTGGGTTTTGTGCTGGGTATGGTGCTGGGAGGCGCCGCTGTCGTGATTGCGGAATTACTCGATGACTCCTTTAAGAGAGTTGAAGAGGTGGAAGAGACTCTGTCACTGCCGGTATTAGCAACTATACCCAAAATCGATAACCTGAAATTTAAGTAGTGCGCCATGAAAAGCTATCGTTCAAAGAGCAAACTGGTCGAGAATCAAAGAGAGTACCTGATTCTGACCGAGAACGACATCAATCATAGCCTCATATCGTCGGTGGTATACATCGACGGGGTTCAGGCTGAGAAGGTGGAATTTCCCCATCCCGAGGATTATTCGGCGGAACAGGTGGTATCCCTGGTCAACAGAAGGCATGAGGAGAAGAAGCGGGAGATTGAGAATCTCTTGAAAGCCTATCGAGAGGTTCAGCAGCAGCATCACCCGGAAATGATGTTCCACCTGGGGACAGCTTTTCATTTCAAAGGCTTTTACCCGGAGGCCCGCGGCCTGTTCGTTGCGGTGCTGAAAACGAACCCGGATCACCATCAGGCGCGCAACAGTCTGTGCATGACGGAACTTGCCCTCGGCAGCGTCGAGAAAGCTATTGAGGCAGGGCAGGCGGCGGTGACAAGATGTCCCCGATATGCGGACTATCGCAACAACCTGGGCAATGCCTACCTGAGCGCCGGGTCCTGTAAGGAAGCGGTGACGGAGTTCGAAGAGGCCACCAGGATCAATCTGTATTACAGCGATGCCTATTACAACCTCGGTCTGGCCCTGATTATCAACGCCATCAAACAGCAGGACACCTCCCTCTTTGCCAACGTCGTCTCAAAAGCCAGTGACTGCTTCAAGAAGGCGGTGCTGATAAACCCCGACTACAACACCGCTCCCTTTGCCGAGGCCGTCAAGATTCTGCGCTCGTCCGACCTTGAGGGTGCGTATGCTCGGTTCTGCATGATACGCGATGATATGAAGAAAAGGCATCAAATGGAGCAGGCCGCCTTTCACATGAAGTTTGTGCTGCACCCGGATTGGATCTCCGAGCAGGTCGTGGGTGAGCGAATTCAGTTTTTGCAGGACGAGATCAACAAGAATCCGGGATATGTTGACATGTATCCGGAGCTTTCCCGTTGCTATCTGGAAAAAGCCCGGATGACCTGGGAAAAAGGAATGGAGCAGTACCGAAAAGCCGTTGAGATCAATCCTTCACTGCTGACTATCGGCGAATGTCTTGACGAAGCGCAGGAAGGTTATGAGGGTATCTGCAGGGCATTAGAGGCGATTGCCGGGAAAGGGTAGGCGGGCATGGCTCGTAAGCGTCTGTCCATCATCGATCACTACAGCGCCGAATCACCGTTTGCGACGGAGTTTCGCCGACTGCTTCAGAAAGTGCGCGGCTCCACCGTGGAACCCGAACTGAAAAGCTTGCTGATAACTTCGGCCATGCTGTCGGAGGGAAAATCCACCGTTTCGGCGATGTTCTCCATAGCGTCGGCGGTGCACCAGGGACTGAAAACTCTGATCATCGACGGTGATCTGCACCGTCCCGTTGTCCATAACCTCTTCAGGGTGGACCGCCAGCCCGGCCTCGCGGAGATCCTTGTCGAAGGCTTCAGTCCCATGGATGCCGTCACCAAGACGGCTATTGACAAGCTCGATCTGCTTACCAGCGGTAGCCACTGCGAGAACCCGGCGGCAGTTTTTGATCCTGAATCCATCGGCGGACTCATTGATGAAATGAAATTCTATTATGACCTCGTCGTCATTGACTCACCGCCCATAATACCGGTGTCGGACCCGCTGCTGCTGGCGTCGAAGGTTGACGGGATTCTGTTGGTCCTCAAGGCCGGGACAACGCAGAAAGAGGTTGCCAAGCGGGCCGTGAACATCATCAGCGGCAACGAGCACAAAATTGTGGGCGTGGTCTTGAACAACGTCGACAATTCCCTTCCTTACTATTACGATTACAGCTACTATGGCTACGCCTACAATCAGAAGGCGTCAAAGATCTCCTCGTCGGCCAGAGACCGGCGAGATGTCAGGAAGAAGAAAGCGGACGGCAAAGACCGAAATATCGAACAAAAGATCTGAGACCGGGGGGCCGGCCTATCTCTATGAGGCTGCATGGAACAGAATAATCCTCTGAATCTTCTGACGGTTGATCTCGAAGAATGGTTCGTGGTAGAGATATTCTCCGAGCGTTTCGAGATGACTCAATGGGAAGAGTTGCCGTCCACCGTCGTAAGAAATACCCGCCGACTGCTGTCTCTTTTCGAGCGCTACGATGTAAGGGCGACCTTTTTCGTCCTCGGTTGGATCGCGCAGCGCTACCCCGACCTGCTGCAGGAGTTGGTCAACCGGGGTCATGAGGTGGCTTGCCACAGTTTTGGCCATCGTCGGGTTGACAAGATGAGCGCCGATGACTTCCGGCGCGATACGGAAATGGCGAT
>CBFCYQ010000162.1:0-7028 GCA_965602205.1 uncultured bacterium
AAAGTATAATCATGCTCGCTGCAGCATTACTGCTCGTATTCCTGCTTGCGACAAGCCTGTTCGGAGCACCGCGGCTCACGATTCCCGAATCGAGTTTTGACTTCGGCTACGTGCCTCAGAACTCGAGCATTACCCATGAATTCTGGCTTCACTCCGAGGGAGACGACACCCTCAAGATCCTGAAAGTGATCCCCGGCTGAGGTTGCACGAAAGCTCCTTTGGAAAAGGAGATACTCGCTGTCGGTGACAGCGCAGCCCTCGAGATCATACTCAGCACCAGGAAATACAAAAGCCGCGTGGTCAAGAAGCCGCGAATTCAGACCAATGAAGGGCCACCGGATAAACACGTTCAGATTTCCGCCAATGTCGTTATAAGGCCGGATTCGACCTATCCGATCGTAATCAATCCATACAAGATTGACCTGTCGCAGTTTACGGAAAAGGTCATCAAGAAGGCTAAGTTCAAGATTACCAACGTCTCTGATCAAAAGCTTGATATCAACCTGACAAGCTTGCCCCGTGGCTTATTTGAAGTGAAACTGCCCAAGAGCATCAAGCCGGGCAGCACGGAATCGGGGGAAATCAAGCTGCTGGATGACGCCCTGGAACAGTCTTTCCAAAAATCCATCACTATCCAGCTTACGGATGCCGACAGTTCCCGGTTCACGGTACCTATCAAAAGAACGGTTCGTGACATGACAAAGAAACTCGGTGCGAAAGCCGCGCCCGGAAAATAGAGTCGCCCTGACTAATCACAAAAAAAGCCGCCGTGATGGCGGCTTTTTTTATAACATCAATATCAGGCGGCTCAGTAAATCTCCAGCAATTCCTGGTTGATACGTTCTTCCCATGCCTTGTCAAACCTTTCACCGAAAACATTCGAATGGACCAGTCGATACTCGAGGGTACCGGACCAGTCCTCAAAGACAAAATACTTGCCCTCTTTCAGAAGACGATAATGCCAGATCTCGAACGGATTGCCGACTCGCGGCGCTGAGACTTCCTCGCGCTCGTCCCAGGGACCGTAGCTCATGTAAATGCGGCCGCGGTCGGACCTCCATCCATTGCTGTTAACTTCATCGGTCGAGAAGAATTGGTTAGCGTATTGGTACCTCTCCATCAGCAAAATGCGGTTCTCTATGACAACGGTACTGCGGTTAATATCATGCTCCTTCCAGTACTGCTCGAGGAAGTTCTTCCGACCGGTCTCCGTAAGCCTCAACAGGGTCTGTTTCTCCTGGGGAGTCAGCAGGTATTCGACCAGGTTCATCTGCGTCTGCAAATCCAGCGAGTCGTAAGGGTCGTTGACAACCATCCGAGAGGCCGCCATCAGGAACTTCTCTTTGGAGATGACCCGAAACGGGGTCCGGCTGGTATCCGTCTGGCCGGACAGCGGGTCATCGACGACAGCTCTCAAGTAGTATTGGCCTTCCGGCCAGTCCCGAATATCGAAGGACTCGACGATGACCGCTGAGCGTCCCGGCCGGGCGACATTCTTGCGGCCCAGCGACCGGAAAACAGCGCTGCTTTCGTCAAGCACGGAGAACGACATCGCAAAATCGGCCGGCGTATCACCGGCTGCGGGCAGGTTATAAACCTCGCCGTAGATGAAAGCCACGGAGTCGTCTTCGGTGAAGACCTTGTTGGGGTTGGAGATGACGCAGAGACCGTTTTTCACCAAACGGGGATTGGGCGCCGATTCGCCCTCCTTCACCCGCGTTATATCATAGGCCAAGTCAAAGTCGCTGATGCTCAGACTGTCTTTGACAGGCGGCAGCACTTGCACCCGGTCAAAGAAGTGTTCCCCCTTGTTTTTGCTCACGGCATCAATGACGGTCACCCTCGCCGAATAAACCCCGGGCTTTACAAACAGCGCCAAACGGTTGAATAGCCGAATGTCGGCCAGCAGAGCCTCCTTTCGGGAAGGCACTCTCACCGAAAAATAGGTCATGGCGGAATCAACGGCGAGGCCGTCCCGATCGACTATATCTACCTGGGCATATATTTTCGAATACAGGGTCGAGTCATTGGGGTTCGGCCGGTAAAACTCGAGTTCATTACGATTCAACGAAAAACAAAACTCAACATAGGTAACCGAGTCGTATACAGGGTTAGCATAGGCTGATACTCCGGCGTACAGGCTGAGCCCGTCGCCGGCCGACTGACCGTACGCAGCGCCGGCAAAAAGCAAAACAACGCCGGCCCCAATCATAGACAGTTTTTGTCTGTTCAGTCTCAATGTGTCTCTCCTTAAAAATCCGGTCGGAGTCCCAAACCGTCATACGGATAGATGAGGCGGTAATCGCCATCGCTGTTTTCATCGATAAACGTGAACCGGCGGTAGCGGCCATCACGGTAGTAGTGCCACTCCTGGTAGGGACGCCGATTGGGGACCACCGGGTAATCGTCCAACTCGTCCGGCTCGCCATACTGGATGTAAATTCTCCCCCGGTCCGTCCGCCAGCCTTCCCGGTTCACGTACGAAAACCTGAGATTGGCGATCTCGACACGTCGATAGAATTCGCTTCTAATTTGATTTTCCGGAGTCTCCGGGGCAGGATCGCGCGCCCGCCAGAACTCACTGAAGCCTGCCAACCTGGCCGGGTACGTTTCAAGCCCTTTGAGAGAATCAAGTTCCGCCTTTTCGGCGATATAGGCTAACAGGCTCAGGGCTTTGTCGTAGTCATATTTCAACATAGCCGTGTATGACCACCGCAGAGAAAACTCCTTTTGAATCTTGTCCAGCTTCTTGTTACGGCGACCTTTCAAATATATATGCAACTCATACTGTCCGGGCAGAAGTCCTTCCAGCGAAATATCGCGGATCTCTCGCGCCACCGGCCCCTCCAGCGGTGTATAAACCGAATCGCGATAAACCATTCCTTTGACGGTGTGTCGCACGATCGTCTCCACCAGCACCTGCTCCACCGGCTCCCGGCCCTGATAAATCTCGGTGTAAAACATCAGACGCGGGTTTTCATCTCCTCCAAACGTATTGCTGACCGATGGAATCACCCGAAACTTGCCCTTGTCGAAGCTGGATGGCTGTTCACCCCGCGCGCGGACATTGTTGATAAACTCCAGCCCCGATAGTTCCGGGCCCTTGTCGTCATACTTCTTCAGCTTGACGGAGAAATCCTGCCGGAGTACAGCGTCGCTCTTGCCGTCGCTAAGACTGAATTCCACCTTGTACTTGCCGGGGTCGAGGTCGAAATTCACCTGGTTCACCCGGTAGTCAAAGCGGGACCTGGTCTTCTCTAAAGTCGGAACGCGAAACTTACGGGCGCTGCTGAAGAAGTCCACCTGGTTGCCCTTGTTATCGTTGACCACCACCGAAACCTCGTAGTCCGAGACGTAGTCACCACGGTCCCGCTCAAAACGAAGCATTTTGTTGAAGATCTGGTAGTAGACCTCAAGGCGCACCTTGCCGGGGGTTTCGGATTTGAAAATGCTATAATCCAGGGGCACTTTCGGCTTCTGCCGATAGCCCGCGATCGGCGACGTGGCACGGGTAGTGGTAAAAGCTGATGAGACCACCACCAGGACCGCGACAGCCAGCATTTTTGACAACTGCTTCTTCATCATATTTATTACTTGAACGCATTCAGCATATTACCGGTTCCAAGTTACCGGGCCGGGCACGGACTATCAACTATAAAATAGACTGGCCGGGCGGCCGAAGCGTTCAGTTTATTCGTAGTGAAGGGCCTCAATCGGGTCCAGGCGGGAGGCCTTGACGGCCGGGTAGATCCCTGAGACAAGTCCGACCGATACCGACACGACAAACCCCACCACGGCCCAGAACATTGAGATTGCGAGAGGAAAACTGAGCAGCATGTTTATAACCAGACCCAACGCTATGCCAAAGACAATTCCGATTACCCCCCCGGTGCCGGAAAGGGCCATGGCCTCCGTCAGAAACTGCACGATTATTTTGGATCGTTTAGCACCGATGGCCTAGCGGACGCCGATTTCACGGGTGCGCTCGGTGACCTATACCAGCATGATGTTCATGACACCGATGCCACCGACCATGAGACCGACCGAAGTTATGATAATCATAGCCATATAGATGTACTTGGTGATGTTTCCGATGAGGTCCTTGAACTGGTCCTGCGTCGAGAGGGCGAAGTTGTCCTTTTTGTTGAAGGGGACTTTGCGGTGGGCCCTCAGTACGCCCGTTATCTCATCCAGCGCCGGCTCGATGGATTCATAGGTGCGCGCCCGGACCATCAGGAACAGCTCTTCTTCCCAGGGATGCAGCTTCAAAAATGTCGAAAGCGGAATCGCCACCGTCCGGTTCAACTCATCGTTGTCGAAGTTGGATTCTACTTTTTCCATGACTCCAACCACCTGAAACTTCTTGCCGTTGACCCTGATTTCCCTCCCGACCGCATACTCGCCCGGGAAAAGGACATCGGCAACATCGTGACCCAGCACACAGACCATCAACCGGTGACGGTCGTCGATCTCACTGATGAACCGTCCCTGGGAGACATCCTTGTTATTGACTTTGGTGAAGTCGGGCCACATGCCCCCCAGGTAGGGGCGGCTGAATTTGCGATTCTTGTACTTGGCCTCGTTACCGCCCGGCCGGAAATAATAATTCTGGGGTGACACACCTTCGACATAGTCGCAGTTCTTGAGAATGACTTCAGCCTCGCTGATGGTGATGGGCGGGCGGTTGCGCTCCTCGTCGGTCAGGTCGTCGCGATCCACATCGAGAGGAAACTTCGTAACCATAACCACGTTCGAGCCGAGTCGGTCTATTTCCTGATCCATCGCCCCGTCCAGACCGTCGACCACCGAGGCCATGCCGATCACCGACGATACCCCGACCATCACACCCAGGATAGTCAACCCGGCCCGCAGCTTGTTGGCCCGCAGGGACGACAGAGCCATTAAAATGGCATCCTTGATCTCAGTCGCAGTCAGTAGCATACCAAATCACTCATAACTTAAAGCCTTTATAGGGTCCATACGGGCCGCCTTCATGGCCGGGTAGATACCAAAAATCAACCCGATCCCGGTAGATATCGACAGACCCGAGAAGATCGCCAGGAATGTTGGTGACACGTCCATGTCGATCAGCCCGATCAAAGCACTGGCGATCAGGAAGCCCAAGACAATACCGATAATGCCCCCCGAAAGAGTCAACATAAGCGACTCGAACAAAAACTGCAGCAGAAGATGCTTCTGCTTGGCTCCGATGGATTTCCTGATGCCGATTTCCCGGGTTCGCTCCGTTACCGACACCATCATGATGTTCATCACGACAATACCGCCCACAACGACGGAGATAGAGGCAATTCCGACCAGGCCGAAGCGGAAGATGCGCGTGAAGGTATTGAGAACCTCCAGGATGGAGTCGGCCGTCATCATATCGAAATCGTCAGCCACGTTATAAGGGACATGGCGCTGTGCCCGCATAACGGCCCGCACCTGGTCCATGGCATCTTCCAGGCTCTCCACGGAAATCGCTTTAATGGACAGTGACAAGCCGCGCCGCGGAAATCCGAATTGCTTTATGAAGGCCGAGAACGGAATCGCCACGAAATTGTCCGGGTTACCGCCGAAGACCGAGCCGATTTTCTTGGCCACACCTAAAACCGTGTATTTCTGCGAGCCGACTTTGATGACCTTGCCCAGCGGATCGACACCCTCAAAGAGGGTCTCCCTTATCTGGTCGCCGATAAAACAAACCCGGCGCCGATACAAATCATCCTCCGACGAGAAAAACCTTCCGATACCCACCTCAAGGTCGACAATGTCAATGTAGTTCGCCGTGGAGCCCCGGACTGACACTCGTCGGAGACTGTGATCGCCGTACTTGACGCTGGCGCGGCTGTAGGCCCGCGGCGAGACTTTATCACAAAGATCGCAACCCTGCTCGATCAACTCCACCGTCTGAAAGCTGATCGGTTTGCGCTTGATCTTCTCACGAAACATCTCATCGGAAGTAATGATAGCAATCCGCTGGACGAAGAAGGTGCCCGGGCCGAGGCGGCTGAGATCTTCCTCGACAGCCTGGGTCATCCCCTCAAGGGCCGAAATGATCGTCATGACCGAGGTCACGCCGATGATAATTCCCAACAGGGTCAAGCTCGACCGCAGCTTGTGGGACAGCAGGGCATCGAAAGCAATCCGTATGAGAGCGAGGACAACCATAATCTACCCGTGGACGCCGTTACGGCGGTCTTCCGGAATATGTTCGTCGGTGTCGATCTGCCCGTCCAGAATGGAGAGTACCCGTTGCGCGTGGGCGGCAATCGACCTCTCGTGCGTCACCGTAATAATAGTGTTTCCTTCGCGGTGCAGGTTATCGACAAGCCGCATTATTTCCTGCGACGTCTTGCTATCCAGGTTTCCCGTGGGTTCGTCGGCGAGCAGAATGGACGGATTGTTGACCAGCGCCCGGGCGATGGCGACGCGTTGCCGCTGGCCGCCGGAAAGCTCGCTGGGTCTATGATACATACGATCCGTCAGGTCCACCTTCTTCAGCGCCAGGCGCGCCATCTCCGAGCGCTCTTTCGCCGGCGTCCCGTTATAGATAAGGGGCAATTCCACGTTGTGAAGTGCTGTCGCCCGCGGCAGCAGGTTAAAGACCTGGAAGACGAACCCAATCTCCCGGTTGCGGATATTGGCCAGTTCGTCGTCGTTGAGCCGACCAACCGCTTTGCCCCTTAGGGCATATTCACCCTGCGTGGGTGTATCCAGGCATCCGATAAGGTTCATCAGGGTCGACTTGCCCGATCCCGAAGGGCCCATGATGGCCACGTATTCGCCCTTTTCGATAGTCAGCGTGACACCGCGCAGAGCGTGAACCTTCTCCGCACCCATTACGTACGTTTTCCATAAATTGTCTGTCTGTATCAGCGACATGGTTACTCTCTTCTATCACCAAATCTCTTGGCTTCTGCTTCGACATTATCTCCGTCCCGGATGGTCCGCAAGACCCGGTAGGGTCCGGAAATCACGGAATCACCTTTCTCGAGACCGGAGATAATCTCTATGTTCTTCTGGTCGGC
>CBFCYQ010000163.1:0-6999 GCA_965602205.1 uncultured bacterium
AAGACAAAGATGCGCCGATATTCAATATCGCCAATTACGGTATTGTCGGCGATGCTTTTGAGATCGTTCCGGCCTTAACCAAAAAGTTCAAGCAGGAACTTGCGACGTAAGGCGAGGGCTATTCTGAAAAAACAAAACCGCCGACTGTCAGGGTCGGCGGTTTTTCTTATTTGCCACGTGGTTATTGGTCATTCAATCTTGATCAGTTCGGGCTCGAACCGCACACTCTGGCCGCATTCGTTCTCGACGGTCAGCACCACGGTATAGGTACCGACTTCATCGTAGGTGTGCTGAGGATTCTGTTCGGTGGAGGAGTTGTCGTCCGAATTGGGATCTCCGAAATCCCAATCCCATGATGTTATCAGGCCGCTTGACGTATCAGTGAAATTCACCGTCAAGCCGGGTGCGCCGAGAGTATCGGAGGCAAAGAACCCGGCCACGGGGGCGGCGTCGGCAATCTTGATGTAGCCCGGGTAGGTCAGGGTGTCCCAGCCGCAGGAGTCCGATACGATAAGCCGGACATCAAAAACGTCGGCGCTGTCATAGCTGTGCTGCGGGCTCTGTTCGAACGACGTGATGCCGTCACCGAAATCCCACTCCCAGGTCTGTACATCACCGGGTGAGAGATCCGCGAAATCCACCACCAGGGTGCTGCAACCGGACAGTGGGCTGGCGGTGAAAAGCGCTGTAGTCTCGTAGGTCTGGATGTAACTCGCTCTGACCAGCGTATCGGCGGCACCGGACGGGCCGGCTACAATGAGGCTGCAGGTGTAGATGCCGGCCGTATCATAAGTGTAGGTGGGATTGGGTTGATCCGAGGTGCCGGTCAGGTCGCCGAAAGTCCAGTCCCAGCTGACGACGTTTCCCTTTGATTCATCCGTGAAATCGACGGTCAAAGGTGCACAGCCGGAGGTGTCGGCTGCACTGAAGGCGGCGGTTGGCGGCAGGGAATCAAACCAGACTACCGACTCAGTAAGAAGGGCCTGGACGAATCTGGCGTTATGTATCCCCCGCGAGCCGTCGCCCTTGTACAGCAGGTAGTTGTACAGAATACGAGCGGCATCCGCAGGGATAACCGAATCGGCCGAAATGCGCATCCCGGCGGGGTCATCGGGATCGAGGAAAGTCCGGCCCTTCAGCAATGTTTCCAGACTGTCGGCCAGGGAAACTATCGAGTCGAGACGATAATAGCCCATTCCGGATCCAATCACGTCATGGAAGTTCTCCAGCGCTGCATGACAGCCCGAGCCGACGCAGTTGACGAGATATTGGGTGGTATCGACGCCGTCAATGCGCTCCAGCCGGAAAGTGTGCTCTCCGAAGGAGTAACCCTGTCCGTTGAGATAGTGGCAGCGCAGGCAGCCATTTAAATTCGCCACCGACTGATGCGAGGACGCCACGACGCTGTCGGCAAAGCGAAAACCGCCCTTGCCGGACAGCACATCCGCCTGGCCGCTGTAATGAGGGCCAAAAGTAGCTGTCAGGAGGACGTCGTCAGTGATACCAGCGGCCAGCGCCGGGCTGGTCGCCTTATGGCAGTGAGCGCACATGTTCGATTTGCCCATGACGAAGGTGGAGTCGTTCGCCAGATAAACAAACTCTCCGAGGGCTCGCAGGGTGGAGTCGCTCCAGGTGCCATAATTGCCGGTATGCGGCATGTGGCAGGTGAAACAGCCGATGACGTTGTAATGCTCGATCGCGCCCAGAGCCAGACTGTCAAACTCGCGGATGAAGCCCTCGTGGCTGTGACACTCGGGGCCGCAGTCGTTGACGGTATAATCGCTGCCGTTCAGGTCGTGAAGGATGTCGAGAAGCGAATCGGAGGCATGGGCGGAGTTGGCCCACTGGGCTTTGGGGCGCGTCAGCCGGTTATCCTCGTCAGTGTGGCAGTCGAAACAGGCCAGACCCAGGGTGGTATCGTAAACCGTAATATTGTTGGTTTCTGTGACAAGATCGTCACAGCCGGAAAAAGTCAGCAGAAGCGCCAGCATGCCGACAAAGAAAAGTGGAACGGCTTTACGATATATCATCCGGTTTCATCCCGTCTTTTTAGGGTTCGGATTCAGTATATCACCGTCGGCGGGAAACGTCAATCGTTTATTTGGCAGCGCCTTATAGGCTCAAATCGGGTGATCTTCTTGCGGGTGGCCGGGCCGGTGCCCAGGAGGCCGGCGGCGGACAGTTAAGTCTGAGACAGTAATGACGAAAACCATGTTAAAAGCCCTTTTACAAAAATCACGGAGCAATCATGTCACTATTAATTGAGGTAATCGAGTGGCTCGACCCCGCCGGGGAAGAGATGATCCATCGGATCCCGCAGGAGGGATCGGCCGATTTCAAGTGGGGCGCCCAACTCGTTGTCCGGGACAGCCAGACGGCCATGTTCTTCAAGGACGGCCATGCCTGTGACTCTTTTACGACCGGGCGCCATACCATTTCGACATTGAACATACCTATCCTGACCAGGCTCCTGGCCTTCCCTTTTGGGTTCAAATCACCCTTCCGGGCCGAAGTTTACTTTGTCAACCTCAAGGTTTTCACGGACCTTAAGTGGGGCACCAAACATCCCGTCACGTTCCAGGACAGTAAGCTGGGGCTGATTCGGCTTCGGGGGCACGGTGCTTTCACGATGCGCATCGAAAACCCGGTGCTTTTTCTTAACTCAATCGTCGGTCGCCAGGCGCGCTACACCACGCAGGATATTCAGGACTATCTGCGAGATGTAATTGTGGCCCGTATGAACGACATGCTGGGCGAAAAGCTCGACACGATTCTGGAACTGCCGGCTATTTATACGGAGCTGGCGGATGAATTCAAGCAGACCGTCAAAGTGGAGTTCGACAAGTACGGACTTGAACTGGTGGATTTTTATATTTCTTCAGTCACGCCTCCAGAAGATGTGGCCAAGCTCATCGACAAGCGCTCCGGTATGGAAGCCGTGGGCGACCTGGACAAGTTCTTGAAGTTTGAAATGGCGCAGGGCATGGGGTCCACCAGCGCCGGTACCGCGGCTACATCCGGGGCCGGAGTCGCCGCCGGTGTCGGTCTTCTGGCCCCGGGGATGCTTTCGCGTGTTTTCTCTCCCGAGCAGACGGAATTGAAGCGGGAGCCGGTCAGCACCGTTACCTGTCCGAAATGTCATACCGATACTCCCGAGCAGTCGCGATTTTGCTACCGCTGCGGCCACCAAATGGTGATCCAGAATACCTGCCCGTCGTGCCACAAGGAGCTACCCACCGAGGCCGCCTTCTGCCTTCACTGCGGGTACAAGCTCGACGCCAAACTGGTCTGCCCGCATTGTTCGGAAGAGATTATTCCGGGCTCCAAATTCTGCGGGTCTTGCGGCAAGAGAATAGAGGGAGATGCAGAATAAAAAAAGGAAACCCGGCTTTTACATCGAGGTAGGCTGTCCCGGCTGCGGCGGGGAACTGGAAGTAGAGGAGAATTTCTTCGTAACGACCTGTTCGCACTGCGGTTCGGTGCTGCGCCTGGTTATGCCGGACTGCCCGAGCGCGTATCTCGCCCCCAAGACGCTGGCAAAGCGCGAAATCCGGTTCAGTATGGACCGGTATCTGAAAAAACGATCCCTGCCGCTGACCGACGCCGACCTTCAGATCAAGGCGGTCTACTACCCGTTTTGGAAAATGGATTCGCTTTTGCTGAAGGTGCGCAATCGCGTCCACCGACGGCTAATCCGCGCCGAAAACGAATACCAGTCGGAAGTCACGACCGAGACGGAGAAAACCGACATAGCGGTCATTCCGTATTCGCTGACTTTGCGGGCCGGACCGACCCTGGACGGCATTCCCGATTCCCTGGGCGTGCGTGGGGACATAGTCAGGCTGGTGCCGTTTTCCGAAGATCACGTTGTTTCCGGGTTTGATTCGCTTCCGGTGGTCAGGCCCTGGGACAAGGTTTGGAGCAAGGTCAGCCGATCCCTGGCGACGGTTGACGATATCGAACAGGCCGCCTTCGGAGACAACCTTACCGAGATGTTCAACCCGGTTTTCTCGCTGGTCTTTTTTCCCTTTTACATAGTAGAGTCTTACCGGGATGGTTACCGGCGTTTTGTGGTCGACGGCGCTTCGGCGCGGATCCTTCAGTTGAAGGACGCCGATGGCGACGACATCGACCGTGCCGACGAGTTGTTAATGCCATCAATGGTTTTCGAAAACGCAGAGAGCGTGGTGTCGATCGAGACAATTGAAGAGCCGGAAGAAGAGCCCGACAGCCCCGAGGTGGAGTTCGGAAGACTTGATATTGAGTTTCATCGCTGCACCACCTGCGGAGTTGATCTGCCGGACGAGAAGTCGTACCTGTACATCTGCAGAAACTGCCAGGAGATAAAGACCACAGAACGGACCCCCCTGCCGGTGCACCAAATTTACAGGATAGCGGCCAGGGGGAGGAACACCGACAGCATGTTTCCTTTCTGGGCCTTGAAAATGCCCGATCCGATTGCCGCCAAGTTGCAGCGTCTTTTAGGTGGGATACACCGCTCGGAGCGGATAGTCATTCCGGCCTTTCGGACCCGGAATTTCGAAGCCCTGTACCGGCTGGCCCGCCGAATCTCGGCAGCCTATCCCCAGCTCGAGCTGGCCCCGGTGGAAACATTCGACCGCAATTTCGCCCCGGTGAGTGTGAGCATGAGCGAAGCCTTTGCGCTGGCCGAGATTGTGATTTATCGCAGGCAAGTGGCCATGGTCGCCGAGGGCATCTCAAAAATGCCGGCACGAGAGAGCATCTCTCCTGTAGAGGCGGATCTCTTCTACGCACCGTTCCACCCCGAGAGTTACTTCTTTGTGGACTCGGTGATGGGCAACATCACCTTCGAGAAAAATGTACTTGTCTGAAATCTGGAACCATATCCTTCCTAACAGGTTATAAGAGTAAACCTCGCCGGGCGAGGCCACGAATTAACTTGCCTTGAGACAAGGTTTTGGCTATGTTTCGACCCTGAACTTTGGAGGTACGGTAGAAAAACAGCTAATTAGATTTGAATATTGCCGAGGGACATACGTTAGTTTATAGATGACCGTACAATTTAAGGTAAGCTGCCTTGGTACGGTTATTTTTGTGTCTGGAGTAGAGTGTGAAATACACAACTTTGATCAAATTTGCGGTGCTATTGCCCGGATTGCTGCTGGTCCTGTCGTCGCCGTCGCGAGGGGAACTGGTCTCGTTCTACGACGCCCCCGACTCAGCCTTTGCCAGTAACACGGTGGTGGACATCATCGAGCATAACGGTGCGGTGTGGTGTGCCACGGGAGAAGGGTTGAATTTCAGCTACGATTCCGGGCGGACGTGGCTTTTGTACAATTCGTCAAATGGCCTGGTCAGTGAGAACATCTCGGCTCTGTTTTCGATCAAGGGCCGCGTCTGGACGGGAACCAATCACGATGTGTCGGTGGGAGGGGATTTGCAGGACTGGTCCGACGGCGTATCTTTTTCCGACGATAACGGCCAGACCTGGACACAGGTCGATTTTCCCAGCCTGGGGTTTACCGATCCTGACAGCGTCGGTTTGTGGGGCGTCAATCGGACGGTATTTGATATCACGGGATACTATGACCCCGATGATGTTTATGCCCACGACGATTGGCTCTTCTTTACCGCTTTTGCATCCGGGTTTATGGCGTCGCGTGACGGGGGGCAGAGCTGGCGCCGGATTTTCGCCAGCCAGAGCCTGGAGAATGATTTTTATGCCAACCCATCTTTTCCGGCTTACAGCAACCGGTACTTCTCATGTGCGGCCGACACTTCCCACGGCGACTCGCTATACGTCTGGGGGGGTACGGCGGCGGGGATTTTTCAGTACGTTTATGCCATCCCCCGCCAAAAGGCTTATGCCAACCAACATGTCAGCCGGGTAGCCTTCAACGATGCGGTGACCGGCGACGAAGACAATTATGTCTTCTATGCCGGTGATCTGGGCGTTACCCGGGGTTCAAAAACAGGTGGGCCGTACATTTCGCGTTTTGCGGATGGCGATCCCAACGGTCCCAGTGACGGTTTGCCGGGCCCGTTTATATCGGCGGTGCATGTATTCAGGGGCGTCCTGTTCGCGGGTGCGAATCAGAGCCGGGGACTTTCGGCCGGGCTGGCCATCTCGACCGACCTGGGAGAGAGCTACCAGGCTCAGGACCTTTTTACGGAAGTTATTGGCCCCAGTCGCACCATATCGGATTTCACGAGCATCGGGGAGCGGCTCTACATGGCTGCGGAGGAGGCCGGACTTTGGACCTCTGCGGACACCGGTCAGACTTGGAGCCGGCTGTTTTTTGACGCCGACACGACCGCGGCCAATCGCCGCAATGTCGTCCACGGTGTCAACGCCCGGGCTGACACTCTTCGCCTGGGGACCGATTCGGGCCTGGTCACGCTCTATCTGGACCCATCCGGCGGTATCGATTCATCCTGGAACTATGTGTTTCCGGAAGATGATTCCAGCTCGACGAAAGTGATGCGCGTAAAAGTGGAAGAGTTTCTGAACTCGGCTGACACCACCTTTGACTCGCTGTGCGTATGGACGATTAACTGGCCGCTGACGGATCAGGGCGAGTACTGCGTCATGCGCTCGATTGGCGACGACGACCGGCAGTTCTCCGATAACCGGTCGCAGATAGGTGTGGTATCCTACGATATTAACTTCTTCAGCGATTCCGTATTTGTGGCGACGTCGGCCGGAGTGAGGTTTAGCCGCGACGGTGAAAACGGTATTCGCAATCAGACCTTCATTCACGAGATAAAGGACCCGGGCGGGACATCGGCGGCCGCGATGACCAACGATTCCATAACAGTTTTTGAAGTGCTCGGCGACACCGTGGTGGTCGGTTCCACCAAGGGTTTTGCCGTTTCCACCGACCGGGGTGCGAACTATAACATTAACCGGATCAACCGGGATACGCTTGGCGCCGACGCCGTGGTAAGCTATACCAAGACGAACACCGGCAATGCCATTACGGGCGATTTCATTCCGGCGCTGGGAGTGCAGTATAT
>CBFCYQ010000164.1:0-6868 GCA_965602205.1 uncultured bacterium
ATGCCGCTTCAACTAGCATCACCATGAACGGCAACTATTCCATTACCGCCAACTTTGCTGCGCTTCCCGCCGGCCAGCATAGCCTGACCATCTACAGCGGCGCGGGCGGTTCGGTAACCACCCCTGGCGAAGGAAGTTTTGTCTATGCTTCGGGCACGGTGGTCAACCTGGTGGCGACCCCAACCGGTAGTTACGACTTTGTCAACTGGACCGGCAACGTGGGCACCATTGCCAACGTCAATGCCGCTTCAACCAACATCACGATGAACGGCAACTATGAAATCACCGCCAACTTCTATGCGGGCCCGCCCGTCCCATACAGCTTGACCATCTCCAGCAGCGCGGGCGGGTCAGTGACCACTCCTGGGGAAGGGGCTTTCGGCTACGGTTCGGGCATGGTAGTCAATTTGGTGGCGACTCCAGCCAGTGGTTACCAGTTTGTCAACTGGACCGGCAATGTAGGCACGATCGCCAACGTCAATGCCGCTTCGACCACTATCACGATAAACAGCAACTACTCCATCACCGCCAACTTCGCGGTGATTCCGCCCGGTCAGTACAGCTTGACTATCTCCAGCACTACTGGCGGTTCGGTCACTACGCCTGGCGAGGGCACGTTTGCCCGCAACGCTGGCGTGGTGGTCAATTTGGTGGCGACTCCAGCCAGTGGTTACCAATTTGTCAACTGGACCGGTAATGTGGGGACGATCGCCAACGTCAATGCCGCTTCGACCACTATCACGATGAACAGCGACTACTCCATCACCGCCAACTTTGCGGTGATTCCGCCCGTCCAGTACAGCTTGTCTATCTCCAGCACTACTGGCGGTTCGGTCACTACGCCTGGCGAGGGCACGTTTGCCCGCAACGCTGGCGTGGTGGTCAATTTGGTGGCGACTCCAGCCAGTGGTTACCAATTTGTCAACTGGACCGGTAATGTGGGGACGATCGCCAACGTCAATGCCGCTTCGACCACTATCACGATGAACAGCAACTATTCCATCACCGCCAACTTTGCGATGATCCCACCCGTCCAGTACAGCCTGACTACCTCCAGCACTGCTGGCGGTTCGGTCGCTACGCCCGGTGAAGGCACGTTTGCCCGCGACGCCGACACTGCGGTGACCCTGGTGGCCAGCCCCAATGGCGGCTACCAGTTCGTGAGCTGGGTTGGCGATGTGGGCACCGTTGCCAACATCAGAGCCGCTTCAACCACCATCACCATGAACGGCAACTATGAAATCACTGCTGTGTTTGCGCCGAGGTTCATGACATCCGCAGGCGGCTATCACACGGTGGGCCTTAGGAGCGACGGCACTGTAGTGGCCGTGGGATACAATGGCAACGGGCAGTGCAATGTCGGCGGCTGGACAAATATCATCCAGGTCTCAGCAGGTAAGTTGCACACGGTAGGGCTGAGGTCTGACGGCACCGTGGTCGCTGTGGGATACAATGGCAACGGGCAGTGCAATGTCGGCGGCTGGACAAACATCATCCAGGTCTCCGCAGGGGACTATCACACCGTGGGGCTGAGGTCTGACGGCACCGTGGTCGCTGTGGGATACAACGCCAACGGGCAGTGCAATGTCGGCGGCTGGACAAACATCGTCCAGATCGCAGCAGGGGCCTACCACACTGTAGGGCTTGAGTCTGACAGCACTGCAGTCGCCGTAGGATACAACTACCATGAGCAGTGTGATGTCGCGAGCTGGACAAACATCATCCAAGTCTGTGCAGGACTCTATCACTCGGTGGGACTCAAGTCGGACGGCACCGTGGTCGCCGCGGGAGACAACGGCACCGGACAGAGCGACGTCAGTGGCTGGACAAGTATCGTCCAGGTCTCCGCAGGTCGACTTCACACAGTAGGGCTCAGAGCCAACGGCACCATGGTCGCCGTGGGATACAACGGTGCCGGGCAGTGTAACATCGATAGCTGGATGAATATCGTCCAGGTCTCCGCGGGCCGGCAGCACACGGTAGGAGTCAGATCCAACGGCACCGCGCTTGCCGTGGGATACGACGATACCGGGCAGTGCAATGTCGGCGGCTGGAACCTCAACTGAACTTATCCGACACCACATCCCATAAGGGCCAGGCTGCCCGTATACACACTATCGTTGCTAGCAGCGGAAAACCAGCCAGCAAGCTGCAGCTACAATACTTCTTAGCCCAAGAAACCTGACGGCCCCCCAATAAGCCTGCGTGAAATAAAGGACCATCGTCCGTAAGGTTAGCCGTGAGTAACCTGTAGATCCTGCCCCAATCTTACCCGTCATTGGGAACCTCCGCTTGTCGGAGGGGGATAGTCTCTCGGGAGATTGGGCGACTGTTCCGAAGATATATGCCGGAGTGAGCCAAGGCGCCGGCGGCGCAAACCTAACTGGTTTGCTGAAGAGGCTCCGTTTCAGATGGAGCGATTTCCACAGGCTGGCTTCGGCGGTGGTGCAACTTGAGCAAGGTGCCACCAGCTATTGCCACGACGAGTAGGAGCACAGCCGCAAGTGGACGGTGTCTGATCTCTTACCCTTTGAGGCTGACGATAAGAGAAATGCTCTTGACATGCCTGCAAAGCATGCTAGAATAGTGATACGGGGAGATCAAGAAGTCGAAAGAAAGTAGTAGTGCGAGCGTAATTATGCCCTTGCTCCCTATAGATATGGGTCGTGGAGTACCGAAAGGAGTGAAAGAGAATTGAAAAGATCGAAGGCACTTTTGTGGTCGCTGGTGACATTGGCACTGGCGCTTTCCCTGGTCATGGCGGCGCCGGTGTATGCTGCCGATGTGGGTTTAGCCAAGGGCGTGACGCCACCGACACCCAATGAGTACCAGTTGGGCGACACCATTCACTACACTATGATGATTGTCAACTTCAGCGACGTGACGGGGGCCAATGAGGATCTCGTGGTGGAAGCGGTTTGGGATGTACTTCCGGATGGGTCAACAATCTACCCGACCGGTCCATCTCTCCCCTACACCCTGGCGCCCGGACTGAACCAGTCGTACACGTATGACTGGGTAGCCACCGTAAGTGGCACAGTGATTAACAGGTTTTATGCTAGTGGCTATCAGGGATCCCTGGCAGGCAACGACACCTTCGACGTGTATGTAGAGAAGTCGTCATTGGTCCTCCGCCAAGAAGTAGGTGGCGACGCCTCACTGGTGGATAAGGTGCGCCTTGTGGCGCCCTGGGCAGGTTTGCTGGTCTGCGCCGCAGTTGTAACGCTGCTCGTGCTCAGAAAGAGACGTCATGCCTGATCGCTCTTCTCGATCGTCAGACATAACCGGGTAAAGTTGGACAGAAAGCCGTCGCCCCGAGTAGCTTGGATCTCCAGGCTATTCGGGGTGGACAGTTCTTGGGGTGATGAACAGGTCAATCAGCAAGGTCATGAGCCTGCCGAGCCATAGTGAATTTTGAGTTTCCGAGCTTGACTTCTTCGGTCGCATAGCGATCCAACCATACGTCATTTCACCGGTCCCTGCCAGAATACAAGTAGGGCCAGTCAGTATTCAGAGGCGGATCGATGGCCAACTGGGACCTTGCCTGCAGGAACGCAATCCCCAGGCAAGACCGTGAGTATGTGTATCGAGCCCTCAAACGTGTAGTAGAGATGGCTCGTTCCTGTGTTTGAATCGAGATGTAGGCCTATGTGCCAGCCAGGGCTGAGACAGAAGTCTGCCGAAATGTTGTTCTCTCTTGGCTACTAGAGGCAGCATGAGGTAATGTTAAGAAAGATGTAGTTGACGGTATCGTAGGGAGTGCTATAATGGTGTGGTACAGTAGAATTCGTAATTCAAGATCTCTATTCGTAAAACTAGGGGCCGTGAAATAGTCGAAGGAGTGAAGGAATTGAAAGAAGAAGTGAAGAGACGAGAGATATTGCTCGGGGTCTTGGTCACATTGGCACTGATACTTTCTGTGTTCGGCACGGCGCTGCCGGTGTATGCTGCTGATGTGGCTATAACCAAGGGCGTGACGCCGACAACGCCGAACGTCTATCGTTTGGGCGATACCATTCACTATACCATGTCCATTATCAACTTCAGCGATCTGACGGGGGCAAATGAGTCTGTAGTTGTGCAAGAAGTACGGGACGTACTTCCAGACGGCACAATAGTCTACCCAGCCGGTCCAGCTCTCCCCTACACCCTAGCGCCGGGGCAGAGCCAGTCGTACACCTATGACTGGGTAGCCACTGTAAGCGGCACGGTAATTAACACGTTCTATGCGAGTGGCTATCAGATATCTACGGGGGGCAATGACGACTTTGAGCACGTTGTGCAGAAGTCGTCGCTGGTCATCGACCCTGACATTGACGTAGAGAAGCACGTCAAGGACAATACGGCGATCTGGCAAGATGCCGACAGTGCCACCGGGCCGTACATTCCGTCGCAGACCTGGGTAGTTTTTAGGTTCACTATTCACAATACAGGTGACGTTGCTTTGACCAGTGTTAACCTGACTGATACGGACATGTCGACCTTTTACACCGACGAGGCTTGCACGAATTCCGCTAGCTTCCCAACCACTCTGGCGGTGGACGAGACCAAGACCTACTACAGCAGGCTGACCTGGGCAGCGGGGCAGCACGATGATGAAGCTACCGCCAGTGGTACACCGCCGCTGGGTGCTCCTGTCTCTGACAGCGACCCTGCCTACTACTTCGGCTCTAGCCCGTCGATAGACGTAGTGAAATACGTCTGGGATGGTGCGACCTGGGATGACGCCGACACGCCGACTGGGCCCTCCTTGACAGCTGCAGACGATCCAGTCGTTTTCAGGTTCGAGATCGACAATGACGGCAATGTCGATCTGACAGGTGTCAATTTGACTGATACCGACATATCGGCCTTCTACACCGACCAGGCTTGCACGAGTCCCGCTAGCTTCCCGACCACTCTGGCCATGGGGCAGACCAAGACCTACTATGGCAAGCTCGCCTGGGCGCAGGGACAGCACACTGATACCGCAACGGCCACTGGTACGCCCCCAGTTGGAGATCCAGTCTCTGACAGCGACCCCGCCCATTACCTTGGAGCGGGCCCGTCAATAGATGTAGAGAAATACGTCTGGGATGGTGCGACCTGGGATGACGCCGACACGCCGACTGGGCCCTCCTTGACATCCGCGCATGATCCCGTCGTCTTCCGGTTCCAGATCGATAATGACGGTAATGTCGATCTGACAGGTGTCAACCTGACCGACACCGATATGTCAGCCTTCTACACTGACCAAGGCTGTACTACCCCGGCTGTATTTCCGATTCCCACTCTTGCCGCGAATGCGTCAGTGACCGTTTACGGCAACCTGACCTGGGCTCAAGGACAGCACAGTAATAACGCCACCGCCATCGGCACTCCGCCGGTAGGTCCTCCTGTTTCCGACACCGACCCGGCCAACTACTTCGGCCCGCCTCCATCCATAGATGTAGAGAAGGCAGTCTGGGATGGTGCGACCTGGGATGACGCTGATACGCCGACCGGGCCCTCCCTGACATCCGCGCATGATCCCGTCGTCTTCCGGTTCGTAATCACCAATAACTGCGGGGTCAACCTGACCGCTGTCAATCTGACCGACACCGACATGTCGGCCTTCTACACTGACCAAGGCTGTACTACCCCGGCTGTATTTCCGATTCCCACTCTTGCCGCGAATGCGTCAGTGACCGTTTACGGCAACCTGACCTGGGCTCAAGGACAGCACAGTAATAACGCCACCGCCATCGGCACTCCGCCGGTAGGTCCTCCTGTTTCCGACACCGACCCGGCCAACTACTTTGGCCCCCCTCCATCGCTGGACCTGGAGAAACACGTCTGGGATGAAGTGGCCTGGCATGACGCCGACACACCAACCGGACCCTACCTGACACCTGCACATGACCCGGTGGTCTTCCGATTCGTGATCACCAACAACGGCAATGTTGACCTGTCCAGTGTCAATCTGACCGACACCGATATGTCGGCCTTCTACACTGACCAAGGCTGCACGATCCCGGCTGTGTTCCCGATTCCCACTCTGGCCATGAATGCAACAGTGACCGTTTACGGCGAGCTGCCCTGGGCTGAAGGACAGCACAGTAACAACGCCACGGCCATTGGTGCACCCCCGGTAGGGGATCCTATCTCCGACAGCGACTTCGCGCACTACTTCGGGTCTCCTCCTGCTCCTGCCATTGACATCGAGAAGCACACCAATGGGGTAGACGCTGACTATGCGCCCGGCGTTTACATCAGCGTAAACAGCAGTGTTAACTGGACCTACATTGTCACCAACATCGGCACTGTCAACCTGACCGGTATCGTCGTTACGGATGACAAGCTGGGCCTGATTGGAGCCATCCCATCTCTCCCTGTCAGTGCTGCCGAGACTCTGTATGCCTACGGTACGGCGGCAGCCGGTCTGTATGCCAATAACGCTACTGTCGTCGGTTACTACGGTATTATCGAGGTTACCGATTGGGATCCATCCCACTACTACAGTCGCCTCCCGGTAGGTTGGGACACTTATCCCGTGAACAAGGTTCGGGTGCTGCTGCCCTGGATAGGCTTGCTTGGAGCCATTATCGCTGGTGCAAGCCTGCTCGTGCTAAGGCGGCGACGTCTGATACAAAAGGGTTAAGCGTATGGCGCGATTGTGCGCCCCGACTTCTCGGAACCCGGAATGAGAAGGAGAGAACCAGAACATTCGCTCAGGGATTCAGGCAGGCGAGTTCGGTCACCAGAAGTTCCAGAGCTAGTTTGTCGCCGTATTTACCAGTCTTGATGGCCAAGTCGGTTACCAGAAGCTTATCATAGGCCCGCTTCACTCGCCCAAAATCATACAGTTTGGCCTGGCTGAGCGTTTTGTCCAAAGCATAGCTTGATTTCA
>CBFCYQ010000165.1:0-6791 GCA_965602205.1 uncultured bacterium
CGGTTTCAGTTGTTCCTTGAGCATCCGGCGCGCCAGCTCCAGGTTGAATTTTGCGTCCATGTCTTCGGGATTTATTTTCAGAGAGGCTTCGTAACTGCCGATGGCGTTTTGATAATCACTCATCCAGAAATAGGTGTTGCCAAGATTGTAATGGGCGGCCGCACCGAGATTCATATCGCCGGTGTTGAGAGCCTTGCCGAATTTGTCTACGGCTTGTTCGTAAGCACCGTCTTTGGCAAGGGCACCGGCCAGGTTGTATTCCAGTTCCGGGGATTCCGGGAGGTCGGGCTCGGCAGCGTGGTAGTACTCCAGGGCTTTCTTATAATCACCCTCGTTGAAGGCCGCGTTTCCCTTCTTGACCAGATCAACGTGGTCCTCGGCCCGGGCTGTCGAAAAGACGACAAGACCGGCTATCAGAATGCTAAAGACCGCGCGCATCGGCGACACTCCTTTGCGGCTTTTTCTTCTCCGAGAGGAAGAATTCCACCGCCACCAGGATGATGACTAACAATAACGGCCACTGATACCGGTCGTCGAAACGCGTTACCAGCGTACCCTCCAATTCCTTTTTCTCCATGCCGGAAATCTCATCGAAAATCCGGTCGAGTTCTATCTCCCCGGCGGAGGCGTGGTAGAACCGGCCGCCGGTAGCCAGGGCCATTTTCTGCAGGGTAACGTCGTCCAGCTTGGAGACGATAACCTCTCCGTTTTCATCCTTCTTGAAGCCGACTTGCTGTCCGCTACGATCGAGAATGGGGATGGGTTCGCCTGCGGGATTGCCGATGCCGACAGTATAGATTTTGACTCCCTGCCGGCGCGCCTCCTCGGCGGCTTCCAGGGCACCACCCTCATGATCTTCGCCGTCCGTCAACAGGAGCAACACTTTGTGTTTCTTCTCTTTCTGGTCGAAAGTTTCGGCGGCGACTTGTATGGCCGAACCCAGGGATGTTCCCTGGACACTGACCGAGTTGTGGTCCATGGCCTTCAAAAGGAAAGCGGCCGCGGCGTAGTCCAGTGTCAGCGGGCACTGAATAAAGGCTTCTCCGGCAAAGACGACCAGACCGATACGGTCACCCTTGAGGCGGTCGATGACTCCCCTGATCTCCTGCTTGGCTTTTTCCAAACGATTGGGTTTCATGTCCCGCGCCATCATCGAATTGGAGACATCCAGCGCCACGACGATGTCTATTCCTTCGCGCTTGAGCTTCTCCATGTGAGTGCCGAACTGCAAACGGGCCAATACTACGGACATCAGGGCCAAACCGACCAGCAGCAGGGCGGCTTTGCTTCTCTGGCGGGCGAACGAAATGTAGGGGGCGTTTTTCAGTATCAGGGGGATATCGCCGAACCGCTTCAACAGGTCCTTTTTACGAGACAGCGCCCAGAAGACGAATACGCCCAGGGCCAAAACACCCAGCAGTATGACAAAATTGATTGGTTCGGCAAAACGCATCTTATCGCAACTCCTCAGGGCAACTTTCTAAAATAAGTGTTCGCCAGGACAATCTCCAATATCAAAAGCAGCAGGCCGCCATAGGCAAAAAAGTGAAACAACTCCTTGTACTGTATGTGGGAGGCAACTTTGATCTCGGTTTTCTCCATATCGTCAATCATGCCGTAAATTTCTTCCAGTTCCTCGCCGCTACGCGCCCTGAAGTACTTTCCCTCAGTTATACGCGCAATGTCCTTGAGAGTTTTCTCGTCTATTTTGGTCGGCTGATATACGTAGCGCTTGCCGAAGATGGGGTCATTGTACGGATACAAAGCGTTACCGGGCTTTCCGGCCCCGATGGTATAAATCTTGATACCGGTGGCCTTGGCCAGGTTGGCGGACGTTATCGGGTCAATCTCGCCGGCGTTATTGTCGCCATCGGTCAGAAGGATCATTATCCTGGACTTCGATTCGGATTCCCGGAGCCGGTTGATACCGTTGGCTACAGCCATACCAATAGCGGTGCCATCCTCAACCAGACCGAAATCCACTTCGTCGATGAAATTGAGCAGCACCCCGTAATCGGTCGTCAACGGGCACTGTGTGTACGAATACCGGGCGAAAACCACCAGGCCAATGCGGTCGTTGACACGGCGGTGGATGAATTTCTTGATCTCTTCTTTGGCCACGTAAAGCCGGTTGTTAGGTTTGAAATCCTCGGCCTGCATCGATGACGAGACGTCCAGGGCCAGCATGATATCGATCCCCTCCGAAGTAATCTCCCGGTACTCCGTTCCCGCGCGCGGGCGGGCAAACGCCACGATAAACAGCGCCACCGCCAGGACCCGCAGTAGAGTCAGGACAAAACGAAAACGCTGACGGCTGGTGCGCGCCGCTCTTTTGACGATGCGAATATCGGAATACTTGATCGAGGCCGACTTGAATCTCCTCCGTCGGAAGTGATAATATACCATCCCGACCAGCAGGACAGCGCCGACAGAGAATATGACCGCCGCCGGAACCGTAGCCTCGACCACGTCGAAGACGGTGAAGGACAATCCTGCGAACTCGAGGCTACTCATCTGGGGGACCACCTGTTACAGATTCATCAACCCGGTCAGTCACGGTGTGTTGCACCACCACATCCTGCCGGTGGGTAAAATCGGCGCGGACGGACTCGATCATATCATGGACAAAGGAGAAATCAGATTCGGCGCGGCCGTTTTCCGGAACGAGTTTGGCGAATTTGACCAGGTCGGCGTGCACCAGGAAACGCTCCGAGGCTTCGTAGAGATCGCCGGGAAGACGAATCTTTTCGAAACTCTGCAGATATTCGGTGGTCGTCATATCCAGGGTGTTGATTTCATACATCCGGCCCATGAAAAAGCGCGCGATCTCCGTCAGTTCAAAATAGTATTCCTTATACTTCCGGTCGGCGAGGAGATTTTCCTGCTCCAGGAGGGCCAGGCGTTCGAAAGCCATTTCCCATGGCGGACGCGTATCGACAGGCTCCTCCAGCTCTTTTCGACGTCTCAGCCGCATCCACACCAGGATGCCTGCAACCACCAGAACGGCCAGACCCACGCCGCCCCACAGGTAGTATCGGGACAGATCGCGACGAAACTCATGGGGGGGCTTGAGAGGCCGAACGTCCAGGGTATCGGCCGATTCGGCCAGGAGCGATTTCACTTTTATGGGTACACCCTCCGACAGCAGCAGCTTCTTGGACCCATCGGGGAGGTTAAAGATGGCCGGCAGCGGCGGGATAACATAGTCACCGGTAGTGAACGTGCTCAGGACAAATTTATTCTCGCTTTGGATACGCCCGTCGGGGAGCCTGGTGATGATGTCGGACTGGTAATCCTTTACATCGAAGGCCCCCAGGTTCGCCCCCAGGGGCGGCGGGATAAGATCATAGACCGAATCGTAGGTAATAGTCACCGAATAGTCGATCAGGTCCCCGACATAAATCTCGGCCCGGTCGACGGCGGTCTCGATCGCGATACCGGTCAGCGAGGAGACCGTGTCAATCTCATCCTGAGCGATGGCCGCACTCCCCACCAACAAGAAGGCTACCGTCAGCCAGCAGGCGCCAAGACTATGTGAGGATACCTTTGACATATTCAAAAACTACTTTACGTTTTCCTCATAAAACTGGACATTTTCCGCCCTGGCCAGTTCGCTTATATACTCGCTGAAGGCGGCCTCGGTTTTCTCCGCCTGGTAGTCCAGAAAGACCTGGGCCCGGACCGAGTCGTAGGGCGCCTTGTCGTAGCGATCCGCAGCATGCGCCAGATAGAAATTACGCACATCAACGGTGTCGATACTGATTTTGGGAATGACTTTATCCACCACGTACCTATCGACCACGAGCTTCTTGAGCATTTCCGCGTGCTGCCGCCTTATATCCGGATCATCACCGTACTTCTCCCTCAGCGCCGCCCGGTATATCAGTTCGATGCCCACGTAGTTCCGGACATATTTCAATCTCATGTCCCGGCTCAGAAACTCCTTTTGCAGCTCGGGCGGCAGGGACTGGATCTCCCGGTCAATCTGCGACAGCCATACCGGCTCACCGTCGATGCGTGCCACCGCGACGTCGCCGCTGTCCGGTTGTACATAATCCAGATCCGTGGCGGCATCGAGCTGGCGTTTAGCGTCCATCACGCGCCCCATCTTCTCCAATGAGGCCACGAGGTTTTTCGAGGCTTCGTTCACGAACGTGCCCTGCGGGTTCAGCGCCCGCGCCCGTACGTAATAGGCCGCGGCCTGGTGGTAGTCCTGCAAATCTTCAAAGTAGATTCTGCCGATGAGGTAGTTGATGTTCGCCCGTGTTGGCATATCAAGAGTCTTCTCATCCAGGATTTTCAGGTATTCTTCAACAGCGGCCTCGTACAAACGGCTGTCGCGCAGCTCTCCGGCCAGTTGCTTGCGGAGCCTGACCAACTCGGCGGTGTCGGCCGTACCCCGCGAACAGGCTGCCGCCAGGGTCAGGCCGGTTGCCAAAACCACAAGGATCAGTGTGACGGGCTTATTGATTCTCAACATAGTCTCACTCCGGCTAATGACGCCGCTCTCTCATTCTAAAGAAGTTAATAAGCGGAACGATATAGGACTGGTCGGTCCGGATATTTATGAAATCAACATCAATAAGCTGAAATCCGCGCTTAAGGTTCTGCGCATCCTCGTCGGCCCGCGCGGCAAACTCCCTGCGGAAGGCCTTCGAGGAGGTATCGATCACGAAAACTTCACCGGTCTCGGCATCCTCCAGTTCAATGAGGCCGACATTGTCAAATTTCGACTCACGCGGATCACTCACTTTGACGGCAATGATATCATGTTTATTGTTGGCAATCTGAAGCGGTTTATGGAAATCCTCGGACATGAAGTCGGACACAAGGAATACCACTGACTTGCGCTTGATGACCCGGCTGAGATACTCCAGGGCGCCGCCTATATCGGTACCGACCGCCCTTGGCCGGAAATACAGGATTTCCCGAATAAGCCTCAGGACATGGCCACGACCCTTCTGCGGCGGTATGAATTTCTCAATTACATCGGTAAAGATTATCAGGCCGACTTTATCGTTATTCTTGATGGCCGAAAACGCCAGGAGGGCACACAGTTCGGCGGCGGTTTCGCTTTTGAAACGCTCGCGGGTACCGAACCGTCCCGAGGACGAAGCGTCCACCAGAAGCACCACCGAGAGTTCACGCTCCTCCTTGAATATCTTCACGTGGGGATAACCGGTGCGAGCGGTCACGTTCCAGTCGATCAGGCGAATGTCGTCACCCGGCTCATACTGGCGCACTTCCTCGAATTCCATTCCCTGCCCCTTGAAAGTCGAATGGTATTCGCCCGAAAATAAGTCATTGACCAGCTTCTTCGTGCTGATCTCGATGCGGCGGATCTTTTTTAACAGTTCTTTTGGAATCATGCGTTATGGCACTTCAACAGCGTCGAATATTTTGGTCACAATGTCATCGCTGGTCACTTCCTCCGCCTCGGCCTCATAGGTAACGATAATGCGGTGCCGCAGAATGTCATGGCCGATCGACTTGATGTCCTCGGGCGTGATATACCCGCGACCCTTCAAAAAGGCGTGGGCCTTGGCGGCCAGGTTCAGGTAGATGGTAGCCCGCGGCGATGCCCCGTAGGCGATAAGATCCGCCAGATCGCCCAGACCGTACTTGTCCGGTTCACGCGAGGCGAGGACTACATTAACGATGTAGTCCTTGACCTTCTCGTCGACGTAAATCGAGCGGATAACCTCACGGGCCCTGACGATATCCTGCGGGCTGACGACCTTGGACACTTTGGGAACCGACACGGCCGTATTTTGATCCATGATCAGGCGCTCTTCGGCCGGTGTCGGGTAGGTGATCTTCAGCATCAGCATGAAACGGTCAACCTGCGCCTCCGGGAGAGGGTAGGTGCCCTCCTGCTCTATCGGGTTCTGGGTGGCCAGGACGAGAAAGGGCTCTTCCAGAGGGTAGGTAGAGTCACCGATCGTGATCTGACGTTCCTGCATGGCTTCCAACAGGGCCGACTGAACCTTGGCCGGGGCACGGTTGATTTCATCGGCCAGAATGATATTGGCAAACAGCGGCCCCTTTTTCACGGTAAACTCGGACGTCTGCGGATTGTAGATCATGGTGCCGATCAGGTCGGCCGGCAACAGATCCGGCGTGAACTGCAGACGGCTGAACTTTGCCTGGATGGCATCCGAGAGCGTCTTGACCGAGAGTGTCTTGGCCAAACCCGGAACGCCCTCTATCAAAATGTGGCCGTTGGACAGGATGCCAACCAGCAGGCGTTCCAGCAGGTACTTTTGCCCCACGATCACCGAACTCATTTGCTCGTTCAGTTTCTGGACAAAAGACGACTCCTGCTCAACTTTCGCCTGTATTTCCTGAATGTCGATATGCATTTATCCTCCAATGACTAACAATTATATTCGTTCAAAAAACTTTCGAATCTCGCTCTCGAGCCGAATGGTATCGCCGGGCGACGAAGCTACGGGCATGAACTTGTCGGCGTGGGCCTTCACAAGCCACCCGGTGATCTGCTCCTTCTGCCCGGGCGTCAAACCAGTCGCTGTCAGGGCGGTTGCGATTTCGTCCTCCGTGTACTCGACGAGTCTGATATTAAACTGTGCGGCGAGATAGTCGGTCAGAAGTTTTGAAAAACCGGACTGGAATTTTTTCAAATCAGAACCGGCCTCCCTTTTAAGATCAGGCAGGTCCCCCAGTAAAACCTGCGCCGGTGTCCGAACGATTTCAACCGGCCGCTTGCCGCGAAGGCGAATCAGACTGCCAACAACCACTATGACAAGCACCACACCGCCGACGATCCACAC
>CBFCYQ010000166.1:0-6756 GCA_965602205.1 uncultured bacterium
GCCGCCTTGATCATCACGGGATAACCGGCTTCCTCGGCGGCCTGACGAAAGAGCGCGATGTCGTCATTGGTGCTTTTCATCCCCGGTATCAACGGCACGTGGGTCTCAGCCATTTTTATCCGTGACTCCACCTTGTTCCCCAAAAGGCGGATGGCTTCCGCCGAAGGTCCTATAAAGACTATGCCGGCGTCGGCACAAAGTTGCGCGAACTGCGGGTTTTCGGCCAGAAAGCCGTACCCGGGGTGAATAGCATCACAGCCTGTCTGCCTGGCGGCGTCAATCATCTTATCCATATCCAGGTAGGATTCGCGCGGTGGCGACGCCCCTATGTGCACGGCTTCGTCGGCATAGAGACGATGCTTGCTGTTGGCGTCGGCGTCGGAGTAAACCCCCACCGAGGGAATGCCCAGCACCCGGCAGGCATTCATCACGCGGATGGCGATCTCGGAACGATTGGCCACCAATATTTTGTTGAAGAGCTTTTCCATGTTGACCATATGTTGACTACAAAGTTACGGTTTTACCCAGTTTGGTTTGCGCTTATTCAGAAACGCGTCCATACCTTCCTGGCCTTCATCGGAGATGCGCAGGCGGGCGATCATCTCAGCCGTGAACGGCTTGAACTCATCCGGTTTCATCCCCGGCACTTCGCTGACCAGCTTCTTGGCCATGCCCACCGCTTCCGGCCCCGACGAGAGAAGCATTTTGATAAGTGCTTCTACGTTTCCGTCAAGGTTGTCATCATCGACCACCCGGTTCACCAGGCCTACTTCGAAAGCACGGTCGGCGTTCATGCGTTCCCCCGTGATAAAGAGTTCCCGGGCCTTGCCCTCGCCCATTTTCTTTATGACATAGGGACCGATACAGGCCGGAACGACGCCGATCTTGACCTCGGAGAACGAGAACTTCGCGGATCGCGCCGCGATGGCGATATCGCACACGGCGACAAAACCGGTGCCACCGCCGATGGCGGCCCCGTTGATCTTACCGATTACCGGCCTGCGAGAAGTGTAAACCCGGTAAAAAAGGTCGGCCAGGGCCGTCGCTTCGGCCAGGTTCTCATCGAACGACTGGTCCACCACCGACCGCATCCAGTTCAGATCTGCGCCCGCACAGAACGATTTGCCCTCGCCGGTCAACACCACCACGCGAATTTCATTATCCTTGTCGAGTTCGGCAAAAAGGTGCGCCATCTCGGTGATGACGGTGCCGTTGAAAGCATTGTGCACCTCCGGTCGGCAGAACGTCACCCGGGCAATCGCCGCCTCCTTGTGATACTTGATTGTCGTATATTCCATCTTCTTCCCAATTTACAAATATAATCTGCCGCCTACATGCGAAACACACCGTACTTCTGGTCCGGAATTTCCACATTCAAAGCCATGGATATGCCCAGGGCCAGGGCCTGGCGGGTTTCCGTCATGCCGACGATACCGTCGTCCCACAGGCGGGCCCCGGAATAATAAGGCGTCGATTCCGACTCGTACTTGTCGATTATAGGCTGACGGATCTTATTGATCTCTTCCTCGGTTAGTTTCTTGCCTTCCGCCTCGAGTTGCCTGATTTTGACCTGCGCCAGAACATCCGCGGATTGTTCGCCGCCCATAACGCATATTTTGGCGTTGGGCCACATCCACATCAGGCGTGGAAAGTAGCCCCGCCCGCACATGGCATAATTGCCGGCGCCGTAAGAACCGCCCACCACGACCGTGAACTTGGGGACGTCCGCATTGGCCACGGCGTGGACCAGCTTGGCGCCGTCGCGGGCAATGCCGCCGGCCTCATACTGGCGGCCTACGATGAAACCGGAGATGTTCTGTAGAAAGATCAGCGGTATCTTGCGCTCCGTGCACAATTCTATGAAATGCGCTCCCTTGAGGGAAGACTCTGAAAAGAGCACGCCGTTGTTGCCCAGAATGCCAACCGGGTACCCCATGATACGCGCGAAGCCGGTCACCAGGGTAGCCCCGTAAAGCTCTTTGAACTCGTGGAACCGCGAGCCGTCAACTACGCGGGCAATCACCTCGCGGACATCGTACGGCTTGCGGACGTCATGTGAGACGACACCATAAAGCTCCTCGGGATCATAGTGCGGGTCCTCCGGCTCGGCCATATCGAGTTCGAAACGCGGCGGCCGGTTGAGGTTCTCAATGATGTTTCGGGCTATCTGAAGAGCGTGCTCATCGTTCTGGGCGTAGTGGTCGCTGACACCGGAAGTCCGGCAGTGGACATCTGCCCCGCCCAACTCCTCGGCCGTCACCACCTCACCCGTGGCGGCTTTGACAAGCGGCGGGCCGCCAATAAAAATCGTCCCCTGTTTACGGACAATCACGGTCTCGTCCGACATGGCCGGCAGGTAGGCACCACCCGCCGTGCAGGAACCGAGCACCACCGATATCTGGGGGATGCCCAGCGCCGACATCCGGGCCTGGTTGTAAAAGATGCGTCCGAAGTGATCCTTATCGGGAAAGGTACCTGACTGCAACGGCAGGAAGATCCCGCCCGAGTCAACCAGGTAGATACAGGGCAGGCGATTGGTTTCGGCCACGGCCTGCGCCCGGGCGTGTTTCAGGATGGTCATTGGGTAATACGTGCCGCCCTTAACGGTGGCGTCGTTCACCACCATCATTACCTCCCGGCCGTGTACGGTCCCGATACCGGTAATCATCCCGGCGGCCGGGGCGTCATTGTCATACATGTCGCAGGCCGCGAGAGGACTCAACTCCAGGAAGGGCGTGTTTCTATCCAGGACTTTGGCCAGACGATCCCGCGGCAGGAGCTTGCCGCGATCCAGATGCCTCTTGCGGGATTTCTCCGGCCCACCCAGCTTGATTTCTTCCAGACGTTCCTTGAACCGGGCATGAAGCTCTTTGTTTTTCTCGGCGTTCTCTTTGAACATGGCCGAGGTGGTATTTACTTTGGATTCAATACGGTACATATATAGGCTTACCTCACCTTCATGCTTTTCAACAGTGACGAGGGCACTTTAATTTTCATCTGCAGCAAGGCCTGGGCAAGGGTTTTCCCCTGGGGGTCAATCATCAGCGAGCGTGTACCCCCGCCGCCCAGCGTTTCTTCCAGCAAAAAATTCAGGCCATTGAGATTGTCCAGCTCGTAACGAATGACCTTTCCCAGCGTGATCCCGGCAAAGAATTCCCCGACCCGTTCAGCCGTCAGGTAACCGACCAGCCATCCGTATATCTGGGGACTGCGAGCCAGGACACCGATATTGCAGGTATCCCCCTTATCACCTGAGCGGGCATAGCAGACATCCTGCAGTCTGGCACTGACAGTCTTACCCGTCGGTTTTTTGAAACTTCTCGGTTGGGGCGCGCTTGCCGCTTTTTCATCGCGGGATTGAACCCGAATCGGAAATGATATCTCGTGAAATTCTTCATCACCGCTGGTGTCGACCACCAGCACCTTCGCCCTCACGCGGCTGCGATGCATCAGCGCCGGCCAGTACGTAATCACTCGCGACGGCTTTGGGCGGCCCCCCGTAGTAACGGCCATACCCGCCGGTCCCGAGAGAATCAGCGTCGAAAGAGCCTTACCGAAATCCCGCACCTTTGCAGGCTCGCGGTCACGCACGGCGAAACGAAGCAGCACTTCGTTGGAATCACACGTCGTAAGATGAGCCGGCCATATTGAACCGCTGCCGATAAGGTCCGTCCGCGTGGCATCGTATTTGTGCCGCAGCTTCTTCCAGAAGACATCGGCAATAATTTCGGCCTTTTTGAAAACATCCGGCCCCGACACCAGGACGGCGCCGTTGGCTTTCCAACCGTCTTCATAAGACATGGAGACTTTGAGATAATCCGGCTCGGGCCTGCCCTTTACGTCGGATATGCGCACCCTGTCCGGGCCCTCGGTTGTCAGGCTGATGGTGTCGAATCGGGCGACACCGTCCGGAGATATATAGTTGGCCGGGTCCCCCATCTCATAGACGAGTTGTTCCTTGACGGTTTTCTCCGAGACCACCCCGCCAGTGTTTTTGTGCTTGGTCACCACGAACTCGCCGCTGGGCTCCATTTCCACGATCGGGTAACCCATATTATCGAAGCTCTTGACTTCGGCCCAGTCGGTAATGTTGCCCCCGGTCGCCTGGCAACCGCATTCTATGATATGCCCGGCGACGATCCCGGCCGCCATCTTGTCCCAATCGTCCATGGCCCAGCCGAACTCGTGAACCATGGGCGCCAGGGTCAGACCGGTATCGGTGACACGGCCGGTGACGATGATCTGACAGCCGGCCTCCAGTGCTTTGACAACCGGCTCGGCTCCAAGGTATATGTTGGCCGACGAAATCCGCGACCGCACCTTGAAGAAGTCCTTACCGGTTTCCATGTTGGTGAAGCGTTCGCCGGCCGCTGTTAGTTCATAGAGGTGGTTGACGATATCATCACCGTAGACGACGCCAACCTTAATATCCAGATCCTTACCCCGGGCCATCTCGATGATTTTCCGGCCCAGCCCTATGGGGTTGATGCCACCGGCGCTCGAGATTACCCGAACCTTCTTCTTGACTATTAGCTCCAGACAGTCATCGAGCTGGTCCAGAAAATCGACGGCGTAACCCAGATCCGGGTTGTTCTTTCTCTGGCGCTGTAGTATGGACATGGTTATCTCGGCCAGGAAATCCATGGTGATATAGTCGAGGGGACCGCCGCTCAGTTGCCGCTTCAGGGCACTCAGATCATCGCCCCAATACCCCCCGGCATTACCTATGCGAATTTTCCTCTTCACGCCTGCTGGGTCCCCATAAGTCGTTGCTAACCAGCAAATACCTGCTGCGTTGCGAATACGAAAAACCAAATATACGCCAAATCCACTCCTTTGTAAAGAGTTAAGACATCGCACGGCTCGGCGTCAGGACGCCTTTACGTCCGCCTTACGGCCATGTATCCGTATCGGGGCAACTCGCTGCCGTAATTTCCTCTTGACACAATACCGGACCTCCGGTAGCTTGTTTGCAGGAACAACCGGGGAGACACATCACAGAGACCAAAACCGGGGATAGTCTCAAAACTGGCGGACATATATCCGTTGCCAGATAACAGGAGGGATCAATAGCATGGGACATATTCCGGTCGGTTACCGGGGCGTGCGGCTCTGGATTATCATCCTACTATTTTTGCTGGTCGGTCTTAACGTTGTCGGCTTTTTCATCTCTCAATCAGCACATGCTAACGTTTCCAGTACTCAGCAAGTCTGGAAGTACCTTGAATCCGACACCTTTAAAGTGATCTCGGCGAGTCTTGTCCTTCCCATACTTCTGTTCTTGTTGGAGAGCCGCTTCAAGATCGCCGAAACGGTCGAGAAGTACCGAAGCGAACAACTCCTCAAGGACAGAGAGGACCGAAAAGAGACGTGCCTGGAATGCATCGAACGGACCACCGAGATATGGAACCAGTTGCATTCTCTCACTACCGAGGTGGTGTATTTCAGGGATCGCAAGGACAAGGACTGTCGGACTATTGAGGACATTCTCCAGGGACTTCAGGATTACCCCTGCCAGGCGGAAGACGTTGTCAACATGTGGTATTTCCGCTTTCCCAGCGTTTTTCAGGCGAAGAATTTGACGGGCGACCAGACAAAATCCGCCGAAGATTTATTCCTGGTGTTTATCAACACTCTATGGAATTCCGCCGCGACAGTAGCGATCTATATTCGGGAGCAGCCCAAGAGCAAGGAAACGGCCAGACTGCAGAACGCTCTGGATGCCATCCAGGGCGGCATTAAAAGGGTTGCACATCATTCCGTTCTGAATATTTTGAAAAACGCCATCCGCCTGGAGGAGCCCAACCTGACAGGCGATAGTGAGGAGAAAGCCCGGAGTTTGATCGCGGGCGAGATGCAGCGGTTGGATAACTGGGCCCGGGCGCTCAAAAAGCTGGAGGCCAAGTACACGGTCGTTATGGCGGGGCTCCAGTTCAAAGAAATCGGACCGATAAGGGAGGCCTTCAACAAAATAGTGGACTGGAAGCGAGAGAATCCCGACAAAGGCGTAGGCTCATGCGAGTCTTTCCCCGAATTCAGAAAGACGTTTGAAAACCTGCCGGCAGATTCCCTTTATGGCTCCGTCAGATACCCCTACTCGACTGATTGTGTCGTCGGAATCGCCCGCTGGCTGAACCTCGAGTCGATCTGTCAGCAGGCGGAGAGTGCGGCCCAGTGGCCGGCCTAGCCTGACCGATTTGGCTTGACAGGATACGGGACCATCTCTACTTTGTTAGAGGCATAGACATCGGGGATAGACTTGCAAAACATCGCTGTGCGGGGATATGCACCAGGTGACGGTACGTCCTGATTGTTAATTGAAAACGCAGACTTACCGGTTTGTTGCGGGATGGCAGTCACAGCCGGTAGACGCCGCTCTGAGCGGCATCAGACGCACGTCGTGACCGGCGACTGGTGAAACCCCGGATGCGTGAAGGAGGCTCAGATGAAATTCGCAGCCATATGGTTGGCGCTGGTCATTTTGGCGCCCTCGCTTGCCGTCTGCGGCGAGATTTACGGTACTATCAAGGACGGTGTCACGCCGGTGGGCGAAGGGGTCGAGATCACAATCGTCTCCCCTGACACCACCTATACCGGCAAGACTACCGACCGCGGCAGGTACAGCGTTTGCGTTGCCGAGGTCGGCCAGTGCACGGTGAAGGTCACCTATGCGGACCAGTCGCCCGAAGCCGATATCTACTCCTTCGAGGAGTCCGCCCGGTACAACCTGATTCTGCAGAGGCAGCCGGACGGCAC
>CBFCYQ010000167.1:0-6713 GCA_965602205.1 uncultured bacterium
GCGGTTTTTTGCGACTTTGACGGAACCGTCGCCCGGCGCGATGTCGGGTACAACCTCTACCATCACTTTTCCGACGGCAGAAGCGATGAGGTTATCCCCGACTGGAAAGCGGGCAGGCTCTCGACCAGGGATTGTCTCCGCCTGGAAGCCGGCATGGTTACGGCCACTCCTGAGGAAATCTACTCTTTTCTGGACCAGTTTGAGTTGAATCCGGGTTTTACAGAGTTTACGGCCCTGTGCCGGGCCAACCGGATGCCACTGACGGTTCTGTCGGAAGGTCTGGATTTCTATATAGATTACCTGTTTAAGCGCCATGGAGTGAGCGGGATTCCGATTCATACAAATATCGGCTGTTTGGAAAACGACAGCATAACGGTTAAGTTTCCCCAGCGGAATCGCCACTGCCGGCGCTGCGGCAACTGCAAGGGTGAACGTATCGAAGATTTTCGCGCCGCCGCCGATGGTCCCGTGCGGGCGATATTTGTGGGGGACGGCTACTCCGATGCCTGTGCCACCCGTGAAGCCGACATCATTTTTGCCAAAAAAGACCTTGAAGAATACTGCCGCGCGCATGATATTGAGTTTTACGAATATGATGATTTTTTCGATGTTGCCGAGACTCTGGAGAAACTCGGCTGCCTCAAACGTTGAAACCGCTCAGAATCAACGGAGCCGCTAATGAAAGCGATCATAATGGCCGGCGGATTTGGGACCCGGCTCAGACCCTTGACAATCAACATTCCCAAGCCGATGGTGCCTGTCGGCAACCTGCCTATGATGGAGCATGTCGTGGCCCTTCTCAAGGAGAACGGCATTACTGACGTTACGGCCCTGTTGTATTTCCAGGCCGATGCTATCAAGAAGTATTTCGGCGATGGCTCCGCTTTCGGAGTGAACATAGATTACGTGCGCCCCGACGATGATTTCGGGACAGCCGGAGCCGTCCGCTACGCCCTGATGGATGCCAGTGAGCCGGCACTGGTCATTTCGGGGGACCTGGCTACCGACTTCAACCTCACCGAGGCTCTCCAATGGCACCGGGAGAAGAAGTCCGAAGCCACCATTCTTCTGACCCGAATGGAAAACCCGCTGCCCTACGGCATTGTCATTACCGACAAAGAGGGACGCATTGTTCGCTTCCTTGAAAAACCTTCGTGGGGTGAGGCTTTTTCGGACACTATCAACACCGGTATTTACATCCTGGAGCCCTCGGCTATCAGCCTGATTCCGCCCAAAACCAATTTTGACTTCTCTCAAAACCTGTACCCCCTGATGCTCTCGCGTAAGATGGGGCTCCATGGTAAGATCATGGACGGTTACTGGAAAGACGTGGGCAACGTTGACGAGTATTACCGCGCCCATGTGGACTTCATCGACGGGCGACTGAACCTCAATCTCAAGGTCGACCAGTACCAGAGCGACGAGACGACCATTTACCGTGGAGTCAACACTCATATTGCCGACGATGTTCAGATGACCGGCAAGGTAATACTGGGCAACGACGTGAGTATCGAGGGTGGCACCAAACTACATAACTGCTTCATCGGTCATCGCACGCGCGTCGGTCATGGGTGTGATTTCACCAACGCGATAGTCTGGGCCGACAATACTATCGGCGATGAAACAGCCATGCACAGCGCCATCGTCTGTAACGGTTCGCGCCTGGGCAGTCACGTTCAGCTTCTGGACAATGTTATTGTCTCCGACGAGTGTGTCATAGGCGATTCGGCCACGGTTAAGGCCAACTGCAAGATCTGGCCGGGTAAAACCGTCGACGCCGGCTCTATTGTCTCGACCTCGGTGGTATGGGGTGAAAAGTGGAACCGGGAACTGTTTACCGAGTCGAAAATCACCGGACTGGCCCTTACTGAAATTACACCGGAAATGTCGGTAAAAGTAGGGGCGGCCTTTGGCGCCTTTCTCGGGCACCGCAGCGCCGTGCTGATAAGCCGTGACGCCTCGGATACGTCGCGCCTGCTCAAGCGCGGCCTGATATCCGGTCTGCTCGGAGCGGGAGCCGATGTTTCCGATATCGAGACGCTGCCCGTTCCGGTCATGCGTTACGGGTTACACAAGGGCCGGTATGCCGCCGGTATATATGTTCGCCACAATCCCGATGACTACCGCCTCATCGATCTCATATTCTTTGACGGTAACGGCCTGGACCTGCCCACGGCCAAGTCCAAGAAGGTCGAGCGGATGTACTTCGGCGAAGATTTCGAACGAGCTTCGCTTGACAACATCGGCCACCTCGACCAGCCACAAAGACTGCTGGAAGATTACCGGGGCGAGTTTTTGAAGGAAATCGACCGCGAGGTCATCAGGAAGGCCGGTTTCAAGGTGGTCGTGGATCACTCCAACGGCTCCTCCAGCGAGATCTTTCCCACGATTTTTTTCCAACTGGGAATCTCCGCCGTGGAACTCAATGCCAACCTGAACCCCCGCAAGTTTTCGGCGACTCCCGAAGAACATGCCCAGGCCATCGTTCAACTCTCCTCAATCGTGACCTCGCTGAACGCCGATATCGGTTTTCTTCTGAATCCGGCGGCGGAGAAGTTGATGGTCGTGGACGAACAGGGCAAGCCGGTGGACAGCCAGCTTTTCCTGCTGGTTGTGACGGACCTCTATCTGCGTACCCACCAGGTTCACAGGATTGCCGTGCCGGTGGATGCCTCCATGGGGGTCGAAGAGCTGGCCGAAGAGCATAGGGCGGATGTCATCCGCGTTGCCAACGACCACCTGGCTATGATGGAAATATACCGGCGGGGCGAAGTCGATTTTGTCGGCGGAACACGCGGCGGCATTATCTTTCCGGGCTTCCAGACGGGAGTCGACGCCGTTCTCTCGGCTGTAAAGATCCTGGAGATGATGGCTCAGACCAAGAGCCGCTTCGGGACTATCCGCGAGCGATTTGCCCACCTGAATCGGCGGTTCGTATCGGTGCCGTGTCCCTGGTCCAAAAAAGGGACGGTAATGCGTATGCTGATAACCGGCTCCGAAGACAAGAAACGTCAGCTAATCGATGGCGTGAGAATCTTTGAAGAGAAAGGCTGGGTGCTGGTGGCTCCCGACCGCCGCACCGCCGCCTTCAACATCCTGGCCGAGTCGTCGTCGGAAGAGGCAACTTCCCATCTTATTGGCGAGTATCGCAACCTGGTCGAGAGCTGCCAGGACAGTTGACAATATCGCCAACGATTTCTTCCTGAGATCTTCGGTAATCACTTAGGGCAAAAAAACAGACGACCCTCATCGGGGCCGTCTTCTAAATCTCACGCGTGCCGTTTGTTCCAGACCGGAAACCGGTTGTCAGTCAGCCGGCTGATCGTACCCCGGTCGGTTAATCGCCGGGTTCCGCTTGCGGTGCCTCTTCCGGGATGCTCTTATCTCGAACAATCAGTGAGACCGGAATGAGCACGCAGTATCCCAGGATCAAGAGTATCGGCGCCAGCGTAATAGAACCCTGTCCCAGGGCATAAAAGCCGATGATGATCACGACCATGGCAACGGCAAAAAATATATAGTTCTTCCTGCCAAAAGGCCATTTCATCTCCGGCTGGTCGGCGTTGGTCGTTTTTTTTGCTTTGGTTGCCATCAGTACCATCCTGTATAACCGGTAACCGCTTGTTTGTCAAGCTCTTTTACTTGCCTCCGGCGAGTCGGTCGCCGCTTTGTTATACCACCACCACAGCCCGGCCGCCCAGATAAACATCAGCATTTGCCGCACTTCCTCGTCGGCAAAAGTAGCCTCTGTCAGCGCCGACAGGAAAAAGACCAGCGAGCCCAGCCCGGCCCCGACAATGAAGGCTCCCGCGCCAGGGTCATCCCTGGTTCTGCGCCAGCCTTTCCAGAAGTAGCCGAAAGTCGCCAGCCACAGAGCGGCGAATATAACCGCCCCGGGTAGACCGGATACAGCCGCAACGTTCATAAGGTCGTTATGGGCATGGGCATGTTTGCGGGAGTCGGGGATGTCCGGCCGCAGGTGCGACGCGTAAACTCTTCGAAAATTACCGGCGCCCACTCCGACAAGCGGATGCTCCCCGATAACGGCAAGAGAGTTCTTCCATATAAAAATCCGGCTGCCTTCGTATTCGCCCTTGATTTCGGTATCCATCTGGGTTGTAAAGCGATCCTTGAGTCCGGTTGAGACAAAAAGGGCGACGGCTGCGACCACGGCCAGAAAACACACGGCGTAAACAAGGTAGCGCCGTCCCAGCATAAGGCCCATCACAATCAGGGTGACAATTACCGCGATGATGACTCCCCGGCCCAATGACAGTATGGCGGCCAGTATGCCCAGAGCCGAGCTACTCAGGATGAAGATAAACATGTTGCCCAGGCAGCGTTTCCCGGCGGCCAGAGCATAGCCCAGCAAGAACAGCGAGGCGGTACCGTAGTAATTGCCGAAAGTGATGGCGATGGAGAAGTTCCCCTCGACCCGGTAGCCGTGACCGGGTGCGCCCAGCAGTTCGCCGTTTTTGAACCAGTGCGTGCCGGTGAAATGTTGAATGATGCCATAGATGGAAACAAGCATAACCCCGGCGGCCAGCGCCACCGGCAGCTTGTGCCGGTACCGGTCGAGGTTGAACAGGTAGATGCCGATGGGCACGATGATAAACAGCCAGTCTTCCCGCAGCAGGGCCATCGATTTCCACGGAGTCGGCCCCACGGCGGCGGTGAAGAACAACCAGGCAATATACAGACCCGCCAGATAGTAAAACCACCTCAAGGGATAGACAAAAGGATTATATCCGGTAAGAATGACGATGACAATGAACAGGGCCACCGCCAGGCCGACCGATATCTGCGCAATGGCAATGGAGAAGGTTGAGCCGAAGATGAAAAGGGCAAAAAAGCCAAAAAGCAAGTCGTTGAGAAGCCTGTAACTACGTCCGGACATCGATCACACGAGATCGTCTTCGATCATCTCAACCAGGAGGTGGATGATGAAGATGTGCTCCTCCTGTATTCTCTGAGTCGACCCGTGGCGAACCACCAGCGCCCGCTCGACGAGCTTACCCAACTTGCCGCCGTTGCCGCCCAGCAGCGCCGCCGTGAGAACCCCTTTGGCACGAGCAGCCTGGACGGCGTTGAGGAGGTTGCGGGAATTGCCCGAGGTCGATATCAGAAACAGCAGATCGCCTTTATTGCCCAGCCCTTCGACCTGCCGGGCAAAGACATTTTCATAGCCGAAGTCGTTGGCCGCGGCGGTCAGCACCGACGAGTCGACACAGAGCGACACGGCCGGCAGCGATTGCCGGTTACGTTTGGACGAAAGACGGACGATCATTTCTCCTGCGAAATGGGAGGCGTCGGCCGCGGAGCCGCCGTTACCGGCGATGAGGATTTTGCCTCCGGCCCCGATGACGCCTGAGATGAGCGCGGCCATATCGAAAAGCTGGGGCGCCAGTTGCTCCATGCCGGATTTGCGGAGAACCGTCGTCTCGTCGACAAGTTTCTTTATCTGGATCAGTTTTTCTTCCCTGTTCATACTTTGATAGTCTCCTTGGGGTGAACGGCGCAGGCCAGTTCGCTAAGGAGGTTGCGGTCCGTGTCCCCCTCCAGCGCGTTGCCCACGACGACAAAAGAAGCGCCGGCCTCGAGGAGGGCGGCACAAGCGTCCGGTGAAGTGATGCCTCCGCCCACCACCACCGGGATATCGATATACTCTGAGACCGCCCGCACCATCTCTTCCGGGACCGGGTGGGTCGCGCCGGAACCGGCCTCCAGATAAACCAACTTCATGCCGAGGTACTGTGCCGCCAGGGCATGGGCGCAGGCGATGTCGTTTTTCGTACGGGGAATAGGCGTTGTGCCCGAAATGTACTGCACCGACGTCATGGAGCCTGACTCGATGAGCATATAGCCGGTCGAAATAACTTCCAGGCCGTATTTCTTGACCAAAGGCGCTCCCCGGGACTGCTCTTCGATCAGGTAGGCGGGATTGCGCCCCGAAATAAGGCAGGAAAAAATGACGGCGTCGGCGTCAGGGGTGATTTGCGCGAAGGAGCCGGGGAATATGACCACCGGCAGCGACGTGGCTTGTTTGATCTTCTTGACCGCCGAGGGGAAATTGAAGTTGAGCATGAACGACGTTCCGACAAGGACGGCATCGACGCCGCATTCGGCGGCCGCCCGGACGGTGACCAGGTACTGCTGTTCCTCGACGCTGTCGGGATCGATCAGCAGCAGCAGCCCGCCGCCTTTTTCTTCGCGAACGCGTAAAAGATGCGAATATACCTCGCCGCCGATCATGTTCCTCAGCCTACTTTCTCCTGGAGGTGTTTTTTGACGGCCGGCCCGAACTTGTCTTTTTTGTCCGGGTCGATCGTGCCCTGGGCAAAGGTGGGTTTACCGCCGCCGCGACCGCCCAGTGGCGGGACAACGACTTTGGCCATGGCGCCGACGTCGATCTTGTGGTCGCGCGCCGCCGCGGCCGTCGATCCCATCATGAAGGTAAGCTTGCCGTCAATCATCCCCAGCGCCGCCGCGACTTCCGGGTCCTTGCGCTGTTTGATGGTATCGATCCACCCGGCCATGACATCGCGATCGGTATTTCCGAAATCGTTGGTCACGAGTTTAACCGGGCCGATGGCAAACTCGCTTCCGACCGTCTGCCCGCCCGCGAACATCTCGGCCTTGGCGCGCTTGAGTTCTTTTTGCAGCAGGAGGTTCTGCTCCTTGAGATGTTCCAACCCCTCGATGGCATCGTCGCT
>CBFCYQ010000168.1:0-6700 GCA_965602205.1 uncultured bacterium
AGACCTTCCAGACCAAGCACCACCCCGGGCATTAGATCACCGTCCTTATCGAACGGGGTCGCCACGCCGGCCTTGTTAAGAGCATCCATGGCCGGATAGTGACGCGGCCGATCCAGGAAATAGGCGCTAAGCTGTCCCACATCCTGTAATTTGTAAGCCCTGGCAATTATGTCAGCGGCTTCTCTAAGGGAGACCTCGCGAGGGTTGAATTCTTCGAAAAAGGCGCCGCTCATCCAGCGCTGGATATAAACGTCGGGCAAATGCCGCTTCACGTCGGCTTCGGTAACAAACAATGCCGTGAGACTCGAGTGCAGCCCTTTAACGGACTTGGTGGTGCCATCGATGACGTCGTTCCCCATCGACAACAGGGTCACATTGCGCGGTGTGTTCAAGCCATATTGGCTGCGGTGTTCTCTTTTGCCGAAGACCGCTCCGACGGCGATAGTGGGGTTACCTCCGGCCTCTTTGCCGGGTTTGACACGGACGCCCTCGGTTATAGCCGATTCAATCAGCACTTCCTCACCCGGTGGCAGGGTTTCTGTGGTGACTTGCAGAACCTCGGCCATGACCTGGGCGGCGGTGCGGTCGTTGGCCCGCTTGAGATGATTGGTCAGGTCCTTCGTGATCTTATCCTTGGGGACGCGAGTGAGGCTGCCGCGGCCGTGGAGAGATACGGCAATAGCCGAAAGGCCTGCCGAGAGCATTATAGACTGGCGTAACTGGCGGTTTCGCAGTGACCCGAGGTTCGACTCTTTGTTGACCGCGTCACCAATCGTGAACATGGTGCACGACTCAATCGACACGTCATATTTGGCAAGGACCGTCTTGTGGCGATGGTTGAATTCTATTATGCGGTCGTCATTAAAGGCCAGTTCTTTCTGCTTCCCGCGAAACGAAAGTCGCTGGTCAGCAATGTTATAGCGCAAGCTGTTTTCCATAACATCCATCCTGTCTATTTCGTATCCCCAACGCGGCTATTTTATTCTCGGTTTGCTAATCAGTTTATATATAATCCCATCAATTGACAAGTATAATTCTGCCCGGCGAGCGGCCAAAAGCGAAAAGATCAACACATAAAACACTTGCCGCGTATAATGATGACTATATTATTTGGGGTTGCAGTAGAACGCTCCCTTCAATGACACGTAAATGTTCAGTTTTGCCAATAAAGGAGGATTTATATGGCTGTCAAAAGACTGCTGAGCAAATTTGGCCTTGAGAATCACGGTATCACCAACGTACGCAAGATTCACTGGAATCATAACACGCCCATCCTTTACGAAGATATCGTGAAGAACGGCGAAGGATGTGTAGCACACCTGGGGCCAATCGTGGTGCGCACTGGCCTGCATACGGGCCGGGCGGCCAAGGACAAGTTTATCGTCGAAGAGCCCGAATCCAAGGACAAAGTGTGGTGGGGCAAAGTCAATAAAGCCTTTACCGTAGATAGGTTTGGCCTGCTGTTCCGCCGTCTGCAGGCATACCTTCAGGGTCGCGACCTCTATGTCCAGGACTGCTTTGCAGGTTTCGATCCCCGGTACCGCCTGCCGATCCGAGTCATTACCGAGACAGCCTGGCACAGCCTTTTTGCCCGGAACATGTTTATCCAGGCCGAGCCGGATCAACTCGTGGCACACGAACCCCAGTTCACCGTCCTGCACGTGCCAAATTTCCAGGCTATTCCCGAAATCGACGGCACCAACTCCGAGGCCTTTATCGTTTTGAACCTGAGTCACAAGCTGGTACTGATTGGTGGCACCAGTTACGCCGGCGAGATAAAGAAGTCGATTTTTACTGTCCTGAACTACCTGCTGCCGCAGGAAAACGTACTCTCCATGCACTGCAGCGCCAACGTCGGAGCAGGTGGCGATGTGGCCCTGTTCTTCGGATTGTCCGGCACCGGCAAGACGACCCTTTCGGCCGATCCCATTCGAAAACTGATTGGCGATGATGAGCACGGCTGGAGTTCCGAAGGCGTCTTCAATTTCGAAGGTGGCTGCTACGCCAAAATCATCAGCTTATCGGAGGAATCGGAGCCAGAGATTTATGCCACCACGCGGCGCTTCGGCACCATCCTGGAAAACGTCGGTTTTGACCCGATCACCCGGAGATTGGACCTTGAGGACAGTTCCCTGACAGAAAACACCAGGGCGGCCTATCCGCTGAGTCATGTTCCTAACGCTCTTCGCGAGAGCATGGCCGGACATCCGGCCAACGTTATCATGTTGACCGCGGATGCCTTCGGCGTGATGCCGCCCATCGCCCGGCTGACCCCGGAGAGCGCTATGTACCACTTCATTTCCGGTTATACGGCCAAATTGGCCGGCACCGAAAAGGGTGTCACGGAGCCCCAGGCGACGTTTTCGGCCTGTTTCGGAGCGCCGTTCATGGTGTTGCACCCATCCCGCTACGCGGAGTTGCTCGCGCAGAAGATCAAAAGGCACAAAGCCGCCTGCTGGCTGGTGAACACCGGCTGGACCGGGGGACCCTACGGCGTCGGTTCGCGAATGAAAATCCAGCACACGCGGGCCCTTCTCAAAGCCGCCCTGGACGGGACGCTAAGCAAGGTCGCCTATGAGGTCGACCCGGTTTTTGGTGTTGAGGTGCCTCTCTCCTGCCCCGGGGTCCCGGCTGAAGTCCTTAAACCGAGAAACACCTGGTCGGATAAAGCGGCTTTTGATAAGCAGGCTCGGCACCTGGCCCGCCTTTTCGAAGAGAATTTCAGGGAGTTCGAAGACGATGTTTCGGCTGAGGTCCGGGCCGGCGGACCGAAAGCGGGCTGACGGTTCGAAAACCGACTTGGCAAGCTGAGACGAATTCTGTATGTTAGTGACCGATAAGGGTTATGAAGACAGCGAAGCCTGAGCATCGCGAGTCACCCCGACATTTCTGCCTGCCGAATAGCAGCTTATGAAGAAGAATCGAAGGCAACAGTCCCAAAAGCCCCGACAGACCGAGCCTCCGCCGAATTATGCCTATGCCTGGCCGCTGGTCGGGATTATTCTGCTGAACCTGGTCGGAGCCCTGGTGCCGGACTACCTGTTCTGGGGCTTCAACTACTGGAGTCTCATCTCAAGACCGCTTGCTTTCGGAGTGTTGATTCTTGCGCTGGTGCTTATTCTGCCGCAGGTCAGCGGCAGGGTGGCAGCTTTTCTTCGGCGGGTGACCAGGCCGCTCGGTCGTCGTCTGTCGCGCAGTAGCCGCCTGCTGGCAGGTTTTGCAGTCAGCCTTGCAGCTCTTCTGGTGTTTTACGTCTTCCGGTCAAAGGCCCTTGTGTATGGTGACGGTATTTCGGTAATCGGCGCCATGGATGGTGAGGGTCCTTTATTCCATGGGCAGGGTTATCTGCAGATGCTGTCGATTGTTTTTCATCGCCTTTGGGTGATGGCGGCCGGGGGCATTTTCGGCCTTGAGATAGAGCCGGCTTTTGCGCTGGCAAACTGTGTGGGAGGCGTCCTGGGTTTGTGGGCCATCTTCCTGTTGTCGCGGGCCTTGACCCAAAGCACCGGCCAACGGTGGCTGGTGCTGGTTGCAGGTTTGTCAGGCGGTTCGGTGATACTGTTTTTTGGCTATATCGAGAATTATACCTGGGCGGCGGCTATAGGACTATGGTCACTTTATTTTTCCGTGCGCGCTGTTCAGTCCGGAACCGGGGTGGCAGTAGCGTTCGTGAGCGCCCTGCTGGCGGCCGCTTTTCACCTGATCGCCCTGCCCTACCTGGCTGTGGCGGCTCTGGCCTGGTGGCTGCGACGCCGATCAAAGCAATTGCCCCTCCCGCCGGATTTGAGGCCGATTCTGCTGATTGCCTTGATCTCACTTGCGGCCGTGGCGTTATTTCAACTCACCCCCCTGGCCCGCGTGTTTGTGCCGTTCTGGCCGAAAGCCCAGAATCCATACTGGGTGTTGTCCGGCCAGCATCTCAGGGACGTTTTTAACCTAGCGATTCTTGTCGCACCGCTGGGTGTCACAACGCTTATCTATATGCTGGTTTCCCGGCGCTTCCATGTTGAGACTCAGCCCGAAGAAAAACTGCTGGCTACGGCGGTTGTCCTTTTCGGCTTGGCGGCCTTCTGGATCAACCCCGAACTGGGTGCCGTGCGTGACTGGGACCTCCTGGCTTATTACGGCATCCCGTTTTCGATGCTGGCGGGGCTGATGTTATCGCGAATCGCGGGCCAACATACGGGACACGCGCCGCTGGTCTTCGGAATCGTTGTCGTTGCCCTGGTGCACGTTGTGCCCAACCTGGCAGAAAAGAACAATCCGGCGGCGGCGGTGCAACGGCTCGACAGCTACCTGTGGCAGGACGCCCACTACCAGGAAAACTGCGACCAGGCGGCGCGGTGCCTGGCCTGGGGTTACGTGTTGCGAACCGGTGTCGGCGATATCGGGCGGGCGAAGAAGTATTTCGAACGCCGGCTGCGGGCCAAGGAGGAATCCGACGCGGCCTGGGTGAGCCTGGGGCAGATATATCTCGACGGCGGGCAATATGATTCCGCCGCCTACTGTCTGGCCAAAGCCCACAGCTATCTCCCCAATGACGCCAATGTGCTCAACAAGCTGGCCAACGCCGAGATGAACTGCGGCCGTCCGGCCAGTGCGCTCGAATTCGCCCGCCAAGCCGAAAAACTCGAACCCGATGATGCCTCCATTCAGACGACCCTGGGAACACTCTTGTACCGCATGCAGCAGTACCGGCCCGCGCTGGAGCACTTCCGCCGCGCCTACCGAGCCGCCGAGTCCAAAGGCGAGCAGGCCCGCAACCTGGGCATGTTCTTCTATGCCATGAACCAGCCCGACTCCTCGTTTCTCTATCTTAATCAATCGCTGCTGTCGGCCCCGGCCTCACGGTCGGATTCATCGCTTTACAGCGCCTATATCTCGGTCGCGTTGGATTTGAGCAAAACCCAGGAGGCTGCCCGCGCCCTGACGATTCTCAGTAAAATCTGCCCCACATCGCCCGATATTCCGCGCCTACGCCAACGGCTGCAACAACGCCGCTAGGGCACGAGTGTCTCTTATAGTGCTGTTGTTATTATGCTTATGGGGGTATTCTGAAGTGTCACTTGAGGTGCGGTGTGTATGGCCGCGGTTAGACTATCTCACAGGCGGTGCGGCAGACCGAGAGCATCTTTTTTACGAATTTCTCTCGGATGTCGCCGTTGGTCGGCTGTAGCAGGTCGGCGACATAGGCCTCGAACACCTTGACTAACTGTTCGTGGAACAGCTTACGGTTGACGATCAGCCCCTTGTTGTCATCGGAGTACTTCACCAGCGGCAGGTCATCGTCGATCAGGACCTTGGAACTGCCTCGCAGTTCCGCCTGGTGCAGAATGCCGCAGCGAATCTGCCGGTAGAAAAGTTCCGCCTTGCGTTTGTCGAAGTGATCACCGAACGAGGTTTCGGTCAGGAATTTCACGAAAAACGTTTTCGACTTTCCGGCCGGCGTTCGGTTCAGACCCTCTCGAAACTGCTCGAGCATTTCTATCAACAGGCAATCGAGAGCCACCACCGCAAATCCGGCGTAGTCACATTTTTCAATTCGCCTGATGGGGGCCAGGAACCGTTCCCGGATGCGTTCCCGGAAGATATCAGCGGCGACCTGCCAGTCTTCCTCGGTGGTGAAGGTCAGCCGGTGCCAGTCCTCGGCGGTATACTTGGGTGAAATGCGCATCTTTATCTGTCCTTAACGGTTAGGGTCGGGTATATTCTCGACCGGCAGCTCCGGGGCCGCCGCGTTGCCGCTCGTCTTCAGGATTCTCAATCCCGTTTCCCCGTCGGCAACATACACGTAAACCCCCGACCAGGCCAGGTCATGGGCTGATCCGGGAGTGTTGAACTTACCGGCCAGGTACGGTTTGGATTTGTCGGACACGTTGACAGCATAGACGCCGTCGCCTCCGGCGGCGACCATCGCCAGCGACGGCGTGGCCTTGACCTTGTAGGCGTAACCGGTCAGATGACAGGTGCCCTGCACGTATGGATTCGTGGGATCACCGATATTGACAACATGTAGGCCATAAGCGCCATCGGCCAGGTACGCATGGTTGTCCACCACGTCCACGCCGTACGCGAACCCGTCGGTGTTACACGTTCCCTCGACATGAGGATTGGCGGTGTTGCCAATGTCGACAACCTGCAGTCCGCACTCGAGGTCGGCCATATAAGCGAAGTTCCCCTGCACCCGCACGTCCCAGGCGCCGCCGGCCGCAGGATTGCATTGACCGACCTTACTGGGTGGAAAGGGCGACCAACGAATATCGTACAGCCCGCCACCGAAATCGGCCAGGTAAACGATGTCATCCGATACATCCAGGCCGTAGGCCATGTTTGTCTTATAGCTTGCCACCACGGCAGGATCGGCGGGATTGGTGGCGTTGATAATCTGCAGTCCGCTGGTGTTGTCGGCTATAAAAACATATACGTAGCCCTTCAGCGACCTTGCCGCGAAAATTCCCCGGGCCTCTCCCGGCGTGTCCTGACTGCCCACTTTGTAGGGTCGCAACGGATCGGAGATGTCGATGATCTTCAATCCGTAGTTGCCGTCGGCTACATAGGCATAATCATTGAGTACGGCGACAGCCATAGCCTCGCCCTGGGTGTCGAAACTGCCCACGTAGGACAGTTCGATCTCATATTGCGAGCTGTTATCCGGACCGGCCGAATTGTCGTCTTTGTCACAACCAGTTGCAAGCAGCAT
>CBFCYQ010000169.1:0-6698 GCA_965602205.1 uncultured bacterium
GCCTCATGAGGTTTATCATGACTTGTTTCCGGCATGTGAGCGGGCCCGATACGAACCGCGCTCGAACTGGCCGCGCAGTGCGCCATGCGCATCGCCGCCATCACTGGTTGCGGGCCACTGTGGCACTCCCATGCACCTTGATGTGCGCTATCATCAGGGTCGGAAGCACCTACCGATCGTTGAGCTGAGACGCGCGGCGTAGACCAAGCGTTTTGGCATATCTGGGCATCGGCGGTATTCAAGGCGTCGACTGCTTTCATTGTGCCCCGATCTCCGTCACGTGGGCCTTTTGAAGCACCTACACTCCGAAGATGCCGGCTCACAGAGGCATCGTCCAGTCAATTGCCGTGCAAGCATGGGAGTAAACTTTCGCTGGACCACCACACCAGGTTCCAGCCGTTATTTGGCTTTCCTGACTAATCCGTATATTCCCTGTCCCTCATCCGAGTTACCTCGAAAACGCGACTACCGCGATCATCCAATTCGCACTAGCATTAACTCCACAATTACCAGGGAGCAGTTCGCCACATTGCGTAACTCTCCCGCCCGGTTCGCTTACCCGTGAACTCAACATGACGATGGGAGACAAGGCCGTGGAAGAATTAGAGGATGTCGATTTTGAAGATGTGCTAGAAGCAGACAGCTTTTCAGATGACTATGAAGATGGCGGCGCGGATTTCTATGATTTCGAAGATGATCAGTTTCTTCCTGCCCTTGGCGCCCTCTTGCCGATCGCTGCCAAGGTTGCTCCCGCTATCATGAGCCTGCTGGGAGGACTGTTTGAAGAAGAAAGCGAAGAAGACGACGAAGATGGTCTGGACGGATTCGATGACGATGAAGATGCCAGCTACGAAATGCTGGAGTCCGGAGACATGTTCGACGCAGATAGTGATGGCGAAGAGTTCGAAGACGATAGCGAGGATGACTTCGAGGACGGCGAAGGAGACGACCTCGAAGCCGTGTTTCTTACAGCACAGGCAGCCAAGACAAAAGACCCGAAACTTGCCAGTGTCAACGCCGGCGCATTGGCTGCAAAAGCCACCAAAACAGCGCCTCCAAAGCTGAAAAAAAAGATCACCAAACCGTTGACCAAGGGCAGTCTTGCAATTGTGAAGACATTGCGCCGGTCACGAAGCACCAAGGCACTGATGCCAGTCGTTGCGGGCACACTGAAAAAAACAGTACAGGATATGAAAAAGATTGCCCGCACCGGAAAACCGGTCAAGCGCAAAACAGTTATCAAGGTACTCGCAAGAAATATATCCCGCAAACTGAAATCAAAGAGCGCGCTGAAGAGCGTTATAAAGAAGCACGCATTCAAACGCAAAATTCTGAACAAACAGGCGATCAAGCAATCCGAACGCTTCGCCTGAAGCGACACCCCACTGTCAATTGAAACAAGGAGACGCCGGTATGGACGATTTCGAGGATTTTGAAGACGATCTGGAACGTGAAGAATACGAGGATGATTTCGAGGATGGAGAGGATTACGAGGACTCAGACATGTTCGAAGGCGATTATGAAGAATTCGAAGGCCTGGATAGTGAAGATGACGGCGAAGGAGATCTTGAAGATCTCTATGACGGCGGCGATTTGGAGGAAATGGAAGAACTCATGGGCAGCGCTATCGCGGCACGCTCATCAAATGAACAGGATGCGTTCCTGGGTGCACTTGCCTCAATAGCAAGCAAGGTTCTGCCAAGTGCACTGCGCATCGGGAAACGCCTCTTGCCCAAACTGGTGCGTACCGGGCGCAAGTTTATCGGCCGCCTGGTTCGCCGCGGCCGAGGAGCTGCACGACGCGGTGTGGCTCTGGCAAGGCGTGTAGCCAGACGTGGAGCGGGACTGGCGAGACGAGCCGGGGCGTTTGCGCGCAGGGCTGCGAAAGCCGGTGCCAGGGTAGTGGCACGCACTGCGCGCGATGTGATGCGCCGGGTAACCCGTGGTCGGCCAGTCACGACTCGCTTTATTAATCGTCGCGGGGTTGTCAATATCCGCCGTTACTGGCCCTTCGTGGTTCGTGGTCGCCTGCTGCTAAGGCCGGCCTGAGCAAATCTCATGCGTGAATTAATGCTACTTCCGGATGCCAGCCCGGTGACACCTGCACCGCCGCCGCAGCCGACGCGAAGGCGGCCCGGGCATACGCGTAAGGACGCTGTTGCGCAACGCGCCTGGCAACTCTGGGAACAACCGGAACGCATGACCCGTGCATGGATTTACACTCAGGCCATCAACTCAGCACGGCATGTTGCGGGGCTCAAGCCAATTATCAAGAATGAATTCGGCAAAGGCCCCGCAGCGCCCTCGGAAGCCCAGCGTCAGGCAGTCAATACTTTATTAAAACCGTTACAGAAGCGGCTGTTTGCCGGCAGCAACGCAATGAAGGGATTCCGCGAACGACTGATGCGTACCATTGATTATCCCGAACTGCTCCAGTTCCTGATGCTCAAGGAACGTAATGAAAAGCTCACCAAAGCAATCGAACGGGTCTGGGATTTTTACCACGATATCTTCCTGCAACGGCGCACCCGTTTTGCACCACAATTACTGGCCTGCGACCGGATCAGCAAAGATTGCTATCAGGCTGTGTATACCCGGCTCGGCGAGCCCCGGCCGATTCCCGCACCCGCACCCTTCTGTTACATGGCACCGATGCGTTCACCGGCAACTTTCAGGCGTTTTGTGCGCGTAACTCACCTGGGAAAGCTGCCCAATCCTTTTCCCCTGATCAAGGTTCCACGCAGACGTCTTATGAATCCGTGGACACTCGGCGCCATTCCCCACGAGGTCAGTCACAACCTGTCTTCCGACCTCAAATTGTGGTTCACCATTCCCAGAGCCATTCTGCGTCGTCTGCTGAGGGAAAATATTCCGCGATCGGTCGCACGTATCTGGGCACGCTGGCACAAGGAGTTGTTTGCGGATTTATGCGGAACCTTGTTAACCGGTCCGGCGTTCGTTGCATCACTGATTGATCTGTTGTCACGCTCGCCACGGCGCACGCTTGCATTTCGCCCTAGGGCTGTTCACCCGGGTCCCTACCTGCGGGTATTCATCAGTATCGAACTACTCCACCGCATGGGTTTCGAGCGTGAAGCCACGGCCTACCGCAAGTTATGGTCGCGTCTGTATCCCGGTAGATTTTCCGGGACCCTGCCACGCGACCTGATGCAGAATTTCAGCACCGCACGGCGGTTGGTGGTGGATACGGTTTGTTTCCAGCGCTACCGGCAACTGGGCAATCTTGCTTTGGCTGAGGTGGTGCAGTTTTCCCCCAATGACCAGGTAATGGCCGACCAGGCTGCACGCCGCCTCGCGGCCGGCGTCGATCCGGGCATTGTGCCAGAACGCTTTCTGATCAGTGCCGCACGCGTGGCACTGGACAGGCGGCTTGCGCGCCCGGACGTCATTGCAACCAACTTTTATCAAGCGCTTGTCAGGAGATGATCATGGATGCAACAGAAGTCCTGAATAAGATCGTATCAGAGATACAGACTTGCCTGAAATCATTCAGAAGCAGAGAATCCGAGATCAACCGGATCGTAATGAAACTCGAAGGCGACCAGATAAAGAATCATCTGGAACTATGCTGTGCCGAGTCCGGTGGATTGATCGATACAATTGAGAAACAGTCTGATGAGCTGTTCGGCTACGATGATTGTGATCAAAAGACTCTCAGGGCGTTCACACTCGAAATATTGGATTTAGCGGGCAGGCTGGCCAACACTGCACCAAGACTGATGCTTTCAGATCAGAGTGAGACCGAATCCTTTCTGCAATATCTGTGTTGTGAACCGCACAAGAAGTGTGATCGGATCATCGAATGCCTCCAGAAATTCTATGCCTTGGCAGAAGACGCGGAAAACTGCAAGCGGGTGCTTCGTGAATCGCTGGATTCAATCGAGGAAACTGTCGTGGAAATCTCCGATGATTCCTGCATACCTTTGTCATCTCAACTCGAAGAGATAAAAGAAGCCATTGCCAGCCAGTCCTGCGGACCTGCAGCCAGCATCGTGGCCGGTTCACCCGTGGCAACACTGGACATTGGACCACAAACGATGCAGGTAGACCGTGCATTCGCCAGTCTGCTCGGCAGCACCTTGCGTCCTGTAAGTGCGGGTGATGACCCGAAAGCGGTATCCCGCTATGTACAGCGCCTTATGGAGCAATCCTTTACACGGGAAAAAACCGGGCCGCGCACATTCCTGAAACTGGCGCGCGGGGTGCGTTCCGGGGGATTTGCACCGAATGCGCAGGAACTCCAGGGCGGCCGGGCAGTACTGTTCACCCACTACCAGAAGCACCTGCCGTCGATCGAAGCCAACCTGCGAGCGTTGCGTCCGGAAATTTGCGAGTGCGACGAGGATACCACTAACACCCTCAAGGATGAGATCGTGACTAACCTGCGCGCACTGGTCGATGAAATTGCTCGCCCCAATGGTGCCTTGCTGGCAAAGGTGAGCTTGCACGAACAGGAGCTGGGCCGGCTGCTCAGAGAACTACGCCATATGTTGGGCATTGATGCCCATCCAGCGCCCGGTATTGGCATCGAGTTGAGTGTCGGTGAACAGGAAGCCAACCGGCAGGCCCTGTCGCTGGTGGAGGACTATTACGATTCGCTGGTGGAAAAAATCGGCGATCTCGATCCGGCCAACCCGCAGCGGCTGTCGCGCATCATCGAAGCGATCGCACCCACAGTTGCAGAGATACATCAGGCACTGGATTGTGCCGGCTTCCAGCAATGGGATCGTAATGCTGCCCGGGAATTCAATATCCTGGATTGGGTGCGCGAAGCAGCGGATAGCTGGTCGATCAAGGTACGCGATGGTGATGCGCATGCCGCGGAGCTGCAAAGTATTCATGCATTCGCCGATACCATGCTTACTGAATCGAAGGAACTTATGGCACAGCTTCCGGATTTCGTGCCAATAGGCCGGCAGCGGGTTGAGCGTGCCTTTGCTGATCTGAATGCACATCTGGACGGTATCGTAAAGCTGACGTGACGATGCCTGACCTTGTAATGCATCGAACGCAGCAGAGATGAGTATCGTATAGATATTAAACCGGTTGAATAAGGAGACTCAGGCATGGCGGACGAAAAAGATTATTCTGACGTCGGCAATCACGAAGACCTTCATGCGCGCCTGTATACCGCGCGCGCCGAGCTCTTCGACCGATACGGTGAGCTGTTTATCCGCAACCCGCGTCTGGTCGATATTGTCAACGACCAGATCAGGGATACGCTGGAACAGCTGAACGAGGCGCAACGCGTACGTAGCGATATACCGGCAGACGGTGGTCTGCTTGAACTGCTGGGTCTTGGACAGGATGGCACCAGCAATCTGAGCGAAGTGCGGAAACCGCCGCCTCTGCCGAATTACGATGAACACATCACTTCAGAACGGGTTATCGGCGCGGCGGATTTATATTACGTCTATAACCAGGAACGCCTTGGTATCTTCAAGGCTGTACTCAAACTTCAGGAACTCTTCAAGGCGGGACGCATCAAGCTGTCCTCGGGTCCGGGGGCCGCGGCGCTCTACCAGTTCGACCGTCAGAAGGTATTACGTTATACCCGCAAAGAGCGCATGCAGGCTTACCGCCGTGTCTTCGGCTACACCGAAACGCCGCTACCGTCAGCCGCCAGGCCCAACGAGATGTTCCATCGCCTGTTTACCAACTTCAACGCCCTGGTTGCCCAGTACTTTCGTGACAAGCGGGTTTCCGATGTTATCCAGGGCGGTCCCGGTGCATTGACGTATGGCAGCATCGCAGTGGTACGGCGGGCCGGCCTCGATCTCCGCAGTAACCTGAAGTCGTCAACGTATGGAAATGTGAACGTATTACGTGTTGAAGTGATGCAGTTGCTTGAACAGGCATTCGAAATTCTCGGCGCCGAAGATGTCAGACGCTTGTATGGCGCGGATGACGCCTGGGATGTTCTCGACGATGTCATGCGTCGTGAACTTGGAGAACGTGCCCTGGTATCGCAACGCGGCCGCATGGCAATTACAGGACAGGAAATACTCAATTGGCTGGCACGTCCTGAAATTCTCACCGGCAGTCGTCACGAATTCGAGATGGGCTTGAGTTACATCAGGGATTCCGTCGAAGAATGGCTGACCAGCGCAGAGTCCGTTGGACTCCAGTCGAAAGTCAGCGCCAGCACTAACAAAGTTGTGCCCTTCCGAAGAAACCGGGCAGTCATGGAAGGTATATGAATATATGGTAATTTAATAACTAATAATTAAAAACCGAAGCGCGCTGTTAGTGCTATAATAAGCGTCTCGCAGGGGTGCGGGGCAAGGATCGCCGATCATGAATTCTGGATATAAAAAAGAGTTCAACAACAGGGCCAGGGGACGGGAACGGTTTTCTCCGGGCACAGAAAGCCTGAGCACCACATTGGTCCATGACCACGACCTCAGTCCGCGCGAATGCGAAATCGTGCGGCTTGTCGCTAAAGGCCTTCCAAATAAAACGATCGCCGCCATCCTGGATATCAGCCCATACACCGTGCAGACTTACCTGAGACGTATGTTTGATAAAAAACAGGTACGTACGCGGGCGGCACTCGTGGCGGTAGTGATCACAACGCGAGAGTAGCATTCAAACCGAACGACGCACCAGAACAACAGCCGCCTGGTAGGGTCGAGAGCTGGCGCGGTAGCTCACTAGGACCGACCTTGTCTGTATCC
>CBFCYQ010000170.1:0-6669 GCA_965602205.1 uncultured bacterium
CGTAGCGGCCTTCGTTGGACACCATCGCCACGCCGATCGTCGCTGACCGATAAATATCGTTGTCCCCCACTTCGGCCACGGAAATGTTGAAGTCATTCCTAAGCCGCGCGGTTAACGACTTAATAATGCGTCGCTTTTCCTTTAAAGACCCGACCCCGGGAAGCTCCAGCCGTATCGTTAGAATAACCGTTACCAACAAATCTCAAGACTATAAAGTTCGCGCTGTTTCTACAACCTCGAAGGCTTCAATGACATCGCCGACTTTAATATCATTATAATTTTCCAGCCCGATACCACACTCGAAGCCTTCCTTGACTTCCTTGGCATCATCCTTGAACCGTTTCAAAGATTTCAGGGTACCTTTGAACAGCACTACGCCGTCTCGAGTCAATTTGATCTTGTCGTGGCGATTAATGCGTCCTTCGCGGACATAACTGCCGGCAACAACGCCCACCCTGGGCACCTTGAACAGATCACGGACTTCCGCGAGGCCGCCGAATTTCTCGCTGACTTCGGGACTGAGCAATCCGGACAGCGCCTGCTTGATATCGCGTTCGGCTTCATAAATAATCGAGTATAACCGGATATCGACCTTTTCAGTTTTGGCTACTTCCCTGGCCCGACTGTCCGGCGAGACGTGGAATCCCATAATGATGGCATCGGAGGCTGACGCCAGCAGGACGTCGGATTCGGTAATGGAGCCGACACCGCGTCGAATTATGTTGGTGCGGACCTCATCAGTGGCAATCTTGCCAAGAGTGTCAGAGAGAACCTCCACGGAGCCGTCCACATCACCCTTGATAACCAGCCGCACCTCTTTGATCTGGCCTTCCTTAATGCGGTCGAAGACCTTGTCCAGGGTGGTGTGACCGAGGGTGCGGCGGGCATCCTGTTCCCGTTTAACCTGGCCGCGCTTGAGGGAAATCTCCTTGGCTTCCTGGTCGCTGTGAACCGCAATAAAGGAATCACCGGCCTGGGGTACTCCATTGAGCCCGGTAATCTGGGCCGGGGTCGAGGGTCCAATCGACGCCAATCTGCGGTCACGGTCATTCACGATAGTACGAATGCGGCCGCTGTAGGTGCCGGCGCACACGGAATCGCCTATCTGGCAGACGCCTTTCTGGATGAGCACCGTGATTACCGGACCGCGGCCCTTTTCCAGCTTGGCATCAATGACCACTCCCTGCCCGCGAATAGTGGCGTCGGCCGTCAGATCCATCATTTCAGCCTGCAGCAGGATCATTTCGAGTAATTTGTCAATGCCCTGGCCGGTCTTCGCGGAGACCTCCACCATAATGCTCTTGCCGCCCCATTCCTCGGAAACGAGGTTGTATCCGGACAACTGGGTGCGGATAGTGTCGGAGTTGGCCGTGGGCTTGTCGATTTTATTGATGGCAACAATGATAGGCACATTGGCGGCCCGGGCGTGATCGATGGCTTCGACAGTCTGTGGCCGCACGCCGTCATCGGCCGCAACGACCAGCACCACGATATCGGTGACCTGCGCCCCGCGGGCCCGCATAGCCGTGAACGCCTCGTGGCCGGGGGTATCCAGAAAGGCAATGCGCCCGTTGGGTTGCTTGACCTCGTAAGCGCCGATATGCTGGGTTATCGCGCCGGCTTCACCGGCGACGACGTTAGTTTCGCGGATATGGTCGAGGAGCGACGTTTTGCCGTGGTCGACATGGCCCATGACCGTTACCACCGGGGCTCGTTTTTCTTGACGTTCTTCGTGTTCATCTTCGCGGGCGGCATCGCCGATCTCAGCCACCTGTTCCACTTCCATACCGAACTCGCCTGCGACCATTCCGATGGTATCCATGTCCAGGCGCTGGTTGATGGTAGCCATCATGCCCATCTCGAACAACTTGGCAATAATCTCGGCGGGTTTACAGTCAATGGCGTTGGCCAGTTCGGCCACGGTCATAAATTCATTGACTTCGATCAGGTTGCTGGGTCCAAGATCGATCTGTCGGTCCTGGCCGGAGCCGTGACGGTATCTTTTCCTGGTCCGGGCTCCGCTGAGGCGGGCCATAGTGGTTTTGAAGCTTTTCGCGACCTCATGCTGGTCAACGGGATGTTTTTTTCTTTTCCGCCGTTCCTTTTTGCGCTGTTTTTTCTCTATTTTACGCAGCACCCCGGCGACGACCGACGACGAGTTAATGACTTTAATACCACCAACCTGAGCGATCTTTTTATCAACGGCCTGCTTGACCTGGGCGCGGTGCTCCATGTCTTTCTTGGCTTCCTGCTTTTCCTGAGTGAATTTCTTGGTGACCGCCTCCACCATCCCCGTAGTCGCAACGGACATGTGTGACTTCGGCTCGAAACCCAACTCCCTGAGAATAGTCAGCATCGCATTGGAAGATATGTTGAACTCTTTGGCCAGTTGATAGATTCGTTTGGTCTCTTTTGCCACTCTGTCGTCACCTCCTTATCGCATAAATCGCCATGACTCGCGTCCCGGGGATTCACTTCTTCTTGTCAGCATCGCCCTCGTCTTCGATGTCGCCGAATTCAGGCGCCTCTGCTTCGAGAACATCATCGGCCTCGGTGACGTATTCGTCATCATCCTCGAAGACGTCGTCTTCGGTCAGCTTATCTTCTTTACCGCTTTCTTCATCGACCGCCTTCAAAGCTTCCTGCTCCTGGCGGAGGCGATACTCCTCCTCGACCTCCTCGACGAATTTCATCGCCTTCTGAAGCAGCTTTTCAGCGGACTTCTGACCGAGGCCCTCTATTTTGACCAGGCTTTCCACCGAAGCGGCAGCCAGTTTCTGCACCGAGCCGATGTCGGCGTCAGCCAAACGCTCGGCAATCTTGGCCCCGACACCGTCAAGCTCGCCGACGGGGACCAGCATTTCGGCTTCTTTTCGCTTGGTCTCGTTGTACTCGGTTTCCGAGAGGATGTTAACCTTCCACCCGGTGAGCTTGGAGGCCAGCCGCGCGTTCTGGCCGTTACGTCCGATGGCCAGGGACAGCTTCTCGTCCTCGACAGCCACCGTCATTTTGTTTTCAAGTTCGAAGACTTCGATATTAACGACCTTGGCCGGGGCCAGGGCGCGGGTAACGAACATCTCGGGATGGGAAGTGTATGGCACGATGTCGATCCGCTCGTTGTTCAACTCCCGGACGATGGACTGGACACGGACACCCTTGATGCCGACGCAGGCACCGACGGGATCGATGCGTTCATCGGAAGAGTACACGGCGATTTTGGCCCGTTCGCCCGGCTCGCGGGCAATAGCCTTGATTTCGATCACCTTCTCGTAAATCTCGGGGACCTCCAGCGCAAACAGCGAGCGCAGGAACTCGTTGCTGACGCGGGACAGAATCACCTGGGGACCGCGCAGCGATTTCTGGACATCGAGGATATAGGATCTAATGCGGTCACCCTGGCGGAATTTTTCCCGGGGGATCTGCTCCTTGATGGGCACGACAGCCTCGGCGCGTCCGAGATTCACGATTACATTACCCTTGTCAATCTGCTGGACCACTCCGGATACCAGCGTCCCGACCTTGTCGATGTATTCCTCGTAGATACGATCGCGCTCGGCCTCGCGCACCTTCTGGATAAGAATCTGCTTGGCCGAGGCAATAGCGTTACGCCCGAACTCCGTTTCGTAGTCTATGTAGATATCGATCTCGTCGTCGAGTTCGGCTTCGGGGTCGATCTCCTTGGCTTCCTTGAGCGTAATCTCGATATCGGTGTCGGCGATCTCCGCGACAACCTTCTTGGTGGCCATCATGAGCAGTTCGTTGGCTTTACGGTCGAACTTGAACGAGATATTGTCGGTAAAGCTGTATTTTTTCTTGGCCGCGGCCAGCAAGCCGGCCTGCAGCGTTTCCAGCACGGCGTCAAACTCAATGTTTTTTTCTCGGGCAATGAGTGTGATTGCCTCTACCATGTCAAACGCCATCTAATCAATCTCCATCAAAACAGTATTTTTGCCTCTTTAATTTCCGCCAGATTCAGGGAAAACGCCCCCGAATCGTTTTTAAACTCAACCGTGTCGGTCGACGCTGAGACGATTTGCGCGGTTTCCTCTTTTCGCTCTGGGTCGACGAATTCGATCCTGACCGTCTCGCCAGCGCGATACTCGAAATCTTTGGCTGTACAAAGAGGTCTATCAAGCCCGGGAGAAGAAACCTCTAATGTATAACCGGCCTCCAACAAATCGGTTCCGCCGACTATATCACCGATAAGCCGTGATACCTGAGCGCATCCATCAACTGTGACGCCGCCCTTGGAGTAAACAAATACTCTCAAAGTGGCAGTATTTTTGAATCGCGACAGCACCACATCGGCGATATCGAAACCCTGGTCCAGAAGGGGCTGTTTAATCAAGTCCGCAACTTTTTCTTTAGTGTCAACCAGCATAAAGTACCATATCTACGTAAAAGAGTGGGCACGAACCCACTCTGGCCGAACTTAATATTATATAAATCAACGTCTTAATATGCAACAACAATTTTAGTTGATTCGTTCGGCCAGATTTTTCACTGCCGTCACAATGTCTTATACCACGACAAGTGCGGTCTCTCCCTCGCTCCTCGCTTTCAATTCTACTTTGTTGTCTTTGAGTGACTTATCTCCAATTACTATCCTGATCGGTATACCCACCAGGTCGGCGTCATTGAATTTGACTCCGGGACGCTCGTCGCGGTCGTCATACAGGACCTCAACACCGGCCTGTGTCAGGGCATCGTAGATGGTCTGGCCGGCCTTCACGTGAGATTCCTTCTCCATATTGATAACAATCAGTTCCACCAGGAAGGGGGCAATACTTTTCGGCCAGATAATCCCCTTCTCGTCGTGGTATTTCTCGATTACGGCCTGCGGGGTCCGGGTGATGCCGACGCCGTAGGAGCCCATGATGATGGGATGCTCTTTGCCGTCGGCATCAAGATATTTGGCTCCCAGCGACTCAGAATATTTGGTGCCCAACATGAAGGTGTTGCCGACCTCGATTCCGCGCTTGGCCACAAGCCGGCCGTCAGAGAGCGGGCAGCCGTCACCCTCGCGGGCCAGCGTAATATCAACGACTTCGGTGGCTTTGAAATCCCGGTCAATATTGACATTGATGATGTGTTTTTCGCTGGCGTTGGCTCCGACCACGAAGTTCTTCAATTTGGTTACCAGCGGGTCGACATAGAGCGGAATGTTCTTGTCCAGACCTATGGGGCCGGCAAAGCCGACCGGGGCGCCGGTGTATCTTTCGACCTGTTCGGGGCCGGCCATCTCCAGCTCGATGGCCCCAACGGCATTCTTGAGCTTGATTTCGTTGAGGTCGCGATCGCCGCGAATGAGTGCCGCAACCGGCTGCCCGTCAGCCATGTACATCAGGGTCTTGACCAGCCTGGTAGCATCGACCTTCAGAAAAGCAGTGACTTCTTCGATCGTGGCCGCGCCGGGAGTGTCCACCTCCTGGCGTTCCTTCATGTCGTTGTCGATGGTAACACCGGCGACCTCGCGAAAAACTGCCTTCTCGGCATTGGCGGCGTAATCAGCCGTGTCGGAAAAGAGGATCACCTCTTCCCCGGCGTCGGTGTCGACCAGGAGCATGAATTCATGGGCCATTTTCCCGCCCATGGCGCCGCTGTCGGACTCGACCTTGACGGTTTCGATTCCGGCGCGCTTGAAGATGCGGAAATAGGCATCGACCATGGCCTGGTAGGAGCGCTCGAAAGACTCGGGCGTGGCATCGAAAGTGTAGGCATCTTTCATAAGGAATTCACGGCCGCGCATGAGACCGAACCGGGGACGGATTTCGTCCCGAAACTTCACCTGTATCTGGTAGAGATTCAGCGGAAGCTGCTTGTAGCTCTTTATTTCGTTGCGGATAAGGTAGGTGACGGTTTCTTCGTGGGTGCCGCACATGACCATTTCGTGCTGGTGACGGTCTTTCATGCGCATCTGCTCTTTGCCGACGGTGGCGTAGCGGCCGGTTTCTTTCCAGATTTCGGCCGGGCAGAGCACGGACATGGTAATCTCGAGGGCGCCGGCGCCATTCATTTCTTCGCGCACGATGTCGGCAAACTTCTCGATAACTCGCTGCATCAGAGGCAGATACAGATACACGCCGGAGGCCAGCTTGCGGATATAGCCGCCACGAAGGAGGAGTTGATGGGATATAAGCTCGGCATCGGTCTGTTTTTCACGTAGTGTCGGAATATACATCTGCGACCAGCGCATAATCGAGTTCCTTATAGATAGCAAGTTGCCGTTTTCACTGCCTCATCCCCACATATAATGCCGGGGAATTGACTAAAATAGTCATTTTCATCGGCAAAGCAAACTAAAACGTAAGAACGCCCGGTGTGACTGGTTTGGGGTTCGGCAGGATAGGTATTGCTTTTCGGTGCCGTCGGGGTTTATATTAAGCGAAGCCCGGTGCCAACACATCGGGTTCGTGTGCCCCCGTGGTGTAACGGATAACGCGTCGGCCTCCGGAGCCGGAAATTCAGGTTCGATTCCTGGCGGGGGTACCATAATCAACGCAGGGATTTTCAGCGGGGATTCCCGAATGAATACTGGAAAACGGGTCGAATTGTTCTGCTGGGGGTGTTTATTTAATTTCATGGGGCTGGACAGGCTGGCGGCGGAGTATCTTGAGCGAGTCAGGTCGGAGGCACAGCCAGGACTGGACGAGAGACTTTCAGAGTTGT
>CBFCYQ010000171.1:0-6666 GCA_965602205.1 uncultured bacterium
TTCTGCGATTGTCACGTCCTTTTGCGGGGCGACCTCGGAACGCGACCTACGAGAACTCGTAATGTTGAGTGAATTCTGGAAAAACAACTGAGGCCTAGCCTCGTATACATATTTATGCCAAACAGCATAACATTTCAATGGAGGTATTCCGGATGCCAAGCTGTGCAGCCAGATTTGCGTTTGCCGCCTGTTTCCTGCTGGCAACTGCCACAAACTGTCTTGCTCAGATGGGAACCGAAGAACTACTGGAGAAAATGATCGAAGCACAAGGGGGGATGGAGAAACTCAAAAGTATCAAAACAACTGTCTTCAAAGGCACGATTGTCCTGGTGGCCCAGGGCGGTGTGTCGGTGGGGACCACGGTCACCTACGCGTTTCCCCACCGGTCGCTGGTCGAGATGGATCTTGCCGGCCAGAAAATAAGGCAGGCGTGTGACGGGGAAATCGGCTGGGTAGACAATCCCTTTGCCGGCGGCTACGTCGAATTGCCCGAAGCGCAAGTCGAAAGCATGAGGCGTGAGGCGGTGGGTCTCGGCGCCTTCGTGTCGCCGGAGGAATTCGGTATCAGCTACAGGTATCGAGGTATCGAGACCGACGCCGGAGTCGAATATCACGTACTCGAGCAGATTTTCAATGGCGAAGACACGACCGTCGTGTACGTGGACGTCAACACGTTTCTGATCCACAAGGGCAAAACGACCACAGGGAACGTGGTGCAACCTGTCGTATCCGAGACATACTTTGCCGACTACGCAGAGACTGACGGTGTCAAAGAGGCCCGCCGAATTTCTTCTTATTCCAACAACCAGGAGACGATCAGGTATGTCTTTGACGAAGTTGTCTATAATGTCGCAGTCGATGATGCGGTGTTCAAAGCAGCGCCGAAGCGCTTCACCAGAGATGAGTTGATCGCAGACGCCAAACAACTGGCAGACATTATAGAAGAGACGCACCCCGATCCGTATAGATGCGTGGGCGGCAAGATAGCTTTCCATCGGCGTTTGCATCGCGTGCTGGAGGCTATTCCCGACAGTGGAATGACGAAAGAGGAGTTTATTTCCATGTTGCGGCCGTTTGTTGCCGCAGTTGGTGACGGTCACACGGAGATATACACGGCGCACAATGTCGACCCGGACGCTCCCGGCGGGATACCGCTGAAGTTCGACGCTGTCGGGCATTCGCTGTATGTCACCGGCGTTCCCGGGAAGCAGTATAACGATCTTTTGGGAGGGGTTCTGCTGGAGGTCGAAGGTGTCGCTTTCGAGGAGTTGAAAGAACGTCTCAGAACACTGAGACCGGTGGATAACGAGTATCACCTCATGTGGTATTTCTGCACCAGTTATCTGTGGTACGGGCCGTACCTGCAGGAACTGCTCCCGGGTTGGGCCGATACGGAGCATCTGCGGGCGCGGTTTCAACTGGCGTCGGGACAGACTAAAGAGGTTACGTTTGACCTGCCGGTAAATGTGTCCGCCCTGTCACAGGCAGAGTCAAAGATCAAGTTGCCGTCCCCGGACGAATCGGGCTTCGTATATGATTTTCTGACAAATGACGCCCGGACCGCGTACCTGCGCATTGACCACATGAAGCATTTCCGCGAGAGTTTCGAAGCTCGCAACAGTCTTGGCCTTGACAGCATGTCGCAGGAGGAATTGGACCGGATACCCTCGGCCGTCGAGTTTTTCAGGTCCCTCGTTAAAGAGATGAAGGCGGCCGGCACCGGCAGCCTCATTGTCGATCTGCGCCAAAACAGCGGCGGGGATGCTTTGATGGCCGATTACCTCATGTATTTTCTCTACGGCAAGGACGCTGTTTTGAGCACGCGCTGGAATAATGTCAGCAGGTTGTCGAAAGTGTACCTCGAATCGCGGGCAAATGTTTCCCTGGAGCAGTTGAATCAGGGTCGGGAGGTGCCACTGACGGAAGGTGACTATGACTTCGGTGAGGATTACTCGGATTCACTGCTGTCCGGTGGTTCTTCACTGGACGAGAGCCTGAAGCACTCGAGGACTTTCTACGATGAATGGCAGGCCGGCACTTTTGAGGGGTATTGTTGCCCGGAGAAGGTGGTCGTGTTGACGCGTCCCTGGACGTATAGCGCCGGTTTCGGCATTGCGGTTCGCCTCTACCGTACGGGGGCCACGCTGGTGGGTACGCCGTCGGGCCAGGCGCCTAATTCGGGCGCCAACGCGACTCGCTGGTCCCTGGAGAACACAGGCACTATCGGTCGAGTGGCACAATCGTATACTTTCAATTTCCCGGAGGACTCGGAACTTGCCCGCGTTCTTCCGGTGGAGTGTCCCGTTACCTACGAACTGCTGGCGGGTTATGATTTCGATCCGAACGTGGAAGTTCTGTACGCGCTGGATATTCTGCCGGGGTTGAGCAGATCGGGACGATGATGGGTGAAGGCCCTGGTTAAAAGAGCTTAAACAGGGCCCGCTACTTTGAGGCAGCGGCGGAGAAGTGAATGTACAAGATGACGCGGACGGGGTTTACTGACCCCACCGCGAGCGGCGGGGCACCGGCGACCCCGTCGCCTTTTTGTGAATGGGAGAGGGGCTGAGAAGGGCGTCGGGTTTCTCGGTCGTGGGACTCCTTCGGAACCCGACCTACAAGAACTCATACGAGATTGCCACGTTGCTTTCGCTCCTCGCAATGACAGCTCAAGGGCTTATGCAGGTAGACAGGCTGCAGAAAAATCGGTGACAGGCGAAAAAACCTCTTGACATTTCCGGGTTTTGTGTATGTTGTTTCTATGCATAGAAACAAAGGTAAAAGCTGTTCATCGTCGGCAAGGGAGGTTTTAAGGGTTTGCTGTGAAATCGATGACCTGGCGACGATGAAGAAATTCTTCAGCGAGATCTTCACTCCTGCCGAGATTCAGGACGTGGCGCTTCGATGGCGTCTGATGACTATGCTCCACGAGGGCGTTCCCCAGCGAGAAATCGCCGATGACCTGGGAATCAGCCTGTGCAAAATCACCAGAGGCTCGAAGGTTCTCAAAGACCGTGGGTCCGTAACGAAGCGGCTATTAGAGACGAAAGCAGGAATGAAAGATGCATACGGTAAATCACTTAGACAACACACCCGACCATGACGGGTATTTTGGGCAGTTCGGGGGACGGTTTGTCCCGGAACCGCTGATTCCTATCCTGGAAGGGATTACCCGGGCATATTACCAGCTAAGAGAAGAAGAGGGGTTCAGGCAGGAGCTGGCCGAGTTGTACCGGCACTACGTGGGGCGGCCCAGCCCGATATTCCACGCCAAAAAGCTGTCGGCGGCAGTCGGCGGGGGGCAGATATATTTCAAGCGGGAAGATTTGAACCACACGGGGGCGCACAAAATAAACCACTGCCTGGGCGAGGCGCTCCTGGCCAAAAAGATGGGCAAGAAAAAGCTCATCGCCGAGACCGGGGCGGGTCAGCACGGGGTGGCGCTGGCGACGGCGGCGGCCCTGGTGGGGCTGAAGTGCGATATCTACATGGGGGAAGTCGACTGCGAGAAGGAACATCCCAATGTAATCCGGATGAAAATCCTGGGGGCGAAGGTGATCCCGGTGGGTGACGGACTGAGGACGCTCAAAGAAGCCGTTGACGCGGCGTTTATGGCGTACGTGCAGGACCCGGTGACGCAGTTCTACGCGATCGGGTCGGTGGTGGGGCCACACCCGTTTCCGATGATGGTGCGGGATTTCCAGCAGGTGGTCGGCGAGGAGGCCAGGGAGCAGTTCCGGCAGATGACGGGGAAGCTTCCGGATAACCTCGTGGCGTGCGTGGGCGGCGGGTCGAACGCGATCGGGCTGTTCACGGCCTTCTTGAATGACGAGGGAATCAATATCTACGGTGTCGAGCCGGCGGGGCTGAGTTTCAAGACCGGCGAGCACGCCGCGACGCTGACACTGGGGACGCCGGGGATGATTCACGGATTCAAGTGTTACGTGTTGCAGGACGAGAAGGGAATGCCGCTGCCGGTGTATTCGATTGCCTCGGGGTTGGATTATCCCGGTGTGGGGCCGCAGCACAGTTACTTGAAGGATATCGGCCGGGTGCAATACCAGACGATCAACGACACGGAGGCGCTGGATGCGTTTTTCATGCTGTCGCGGGAGGAAGGGATTATCCCGGCGCTGGAAAGCGCGCACGCCGTGGCCTATGCCGTGAAGCTGGCCTCGCAACTGGAGGTGAGCAAGACAATTCTTGTCAATTTGTCGGGAAGGGGCGACAAAGACATAGATTACGTGGCGGAGAAATACGGTCACAGGTACGGAATAAATTAACCCGTTTTAACGATGCTGCAACGGGCGGGTTGCCGGTCGGCGCAACGGGGGCGTGTGCCGACCGAGTAACCCCAGAGTGCGTGGCGGACAAACCCGGTACAATTCAACAAGGTGGCGCACGGCCCCGTCCGCCGCGCGCTCTTATATCCGGTAGTGGCCGCTATTGGGTGGAGTCAGCCTCGGGAGGGTGCAGGTCCCGGGCACAGCGGAAGCCGACGGCGAAATCGACCCAGTTGCCGGGCAGGGCGTTGCGGAAACCAACGCGGCAGCAGTATGGCCCGGAGTGCCAGCCGCCGCCGCGAATCACTTTAAACCGACCATCGTCCGGGCCGGGGGGATTCTGCGTCGGGGCGGTGTTATAGTAGTCGCGGTCGTACCAGTCGGCGGTCCATTCGACGACGTTGCCCATCATGTCATGCAGGCCGTAGGCGTTAGCGAGGTAGCTTCCGACGGGCATGGTGCCTTTACCGACGCCTTTGATGGAATAATTCGCCAGGGTAGAATCGACGTCGTCGCCGTGCGGGTATTTCATGCCTTCCAGAGCGCCACGGGCGGCGTATTCCCACTCGGCTTCAGTCGGCAGTCGTTGGCCGGCCCATTTTGCGAAGGCCCTGGCCCCGGGCCAGCTTACCCCGACGACTGGATGGTTGGGGAAGTTTTCGCCGCAGTGAAATTCATCGATTCCCCAGAACTCCGGCAACTTGCGGTCGGTTTCGTCACAGAACTGTAAGTACTGAGCGTTGGTGACTTCGTATTTATCGATGTAGAAAGAATCGACAGCGACTTTGTGCGGAGGATTGTCGGCGTTGTCGTCGGCGACACCCATGACAAACTCGCCGGCGGGGATCAGGACCGATTCGTTGGCAAGGGGGGATGTTGGTTCGGGCTTGCGGTCAGTATCCGAACAGGCGAGGAAAGAGGCTATGATAAAAATCGCGGCTGCTGCGATTGGCGCATATCGGACTCTGCAAAAGGCACTCACGTCACCCTCCTTATATGCGGAATGTATTCCGAGATGTCGTTCCAGGTGCTATTTTTTCCCCTGCGCTTTTTCAATTTTGGCCCAACTGTCGCGAAGACCAACAGTGCGGTTGAAGACGAGTCTGTCGGGGGTGGAGTCAACGTTGTCGACACAGAAATAGCCGTGGCGGAGGAACTGGTAGCGGCTTGCCGGGGGGGCGTTTTTGAGGGAGGGTTCGAGTTTGCAGCCGGTAAGGACTTCGAGGGAGTCGGGATTAAAGTTGGCTTTAAAGTCCTCGCCCTCGGGGACGTCGTCGGGATTTTCTTTGATGAAAAGGTGGTCGTAGAGGCGGATTTCGGCGTCGATAGCTTGTTCGGCGGAGACCCAGTGGAGGGTGCCTTTGACTTTACGGCCATCGGGTGAGGCGCCGCCGCGGGAGGCAGGGTCATAGGTGCAATGCAGTTGGACTATCTCGCCGGTTTTGTCATCCTTGACGACCTTTTCGCATTTTATGAAGTAGGCGTGTTTGAGACGGACCTCGCGGCCGGGCGAAAGGCGGAAGAATTTCTTCGGTGGATCTTCGCGGAAGTCGTCGCGGTCGATGTAGATGACGCGGGAGAAGGGGACGGTGCGGGTGCCCATGGATTCGTCTTCGGGGTTGTTGATGGCTTCGAGTTGTTCGACCTGGTCCTCGGGATAGTTGTCGATGACGACTTTGAGCGGCCGAAGGACAGCCATGACCCGGGGGGTGCGGAGGTTCAGTTCCTCGCGGAGGCAGTGCTCGAGCATGGCGATATCGGCGACGCTGCCGCGCTTGCGGGCGACACCGGCGCGTTCGGCGAAGTCGCGGATGGATTCGGGCGTGTAGCCGCGTCGGCGCAGGCCGGAGAGAGTGGGCATGCGGGGGTCATCCCAGCCGGAGACGTGGTTTTCATTGACCAGTTGAATGAGCCGGCGTTTGCTCAGGACGGTGTAGGTGATGTTAAGGCGGGCGAACTCGATTTGTTGCGGGTGGTGAACACCGAGCTGGTCGAGAAACCAGTCGTAGAGGGGGCGGTGGTCTTCGAAACTGATATCGCATAACGAGTGGGTGATACCCTCGATGGAGTCGGACTGACCGTGGGCCCAGTCGTACATGGGATAGATGCACCACTTGTCGCCGGTGCGGTGGTGACTGGAGTGGAGGATACGGTACATGACGGGGTCGCGCATATTCAGGTTCGGGGCGGCCATGTCGATTTTGGCGCGGAGGACGCGGGAGCCGTCGGGGAATTCGCCGGCGCGCATGCGCTCGAACAGGTCGAGGTTTTCTTCGACGGCGCGGTCGCGGTAGGGGCTTTCCTTGCCGGGTTCGGTAAGGGTGCCGCGATACTGGCGGATTTCATCGGCGCTGAGGTCGTCGACGTAAGCCTTGCCGTCTTTTAC